>NZ_JAFCMA010000036.1:0-72828 GCF_018130125.1 Bradyrhizobium sp. AUGA SZCCT0177
GTTCAGCTCTCGCCTACCCGACAGCTTGACACCTGCAACGGGTGCCAGGACCACACGGTTTTGCCGTACGCTTATCCACGCCGTCGTCGAGGCGTAAACCAGCGTCCACCGCAACCCGTCCAACGTCCGTGACGACGGCCGACGCCCTCTGAGTGGGACGGGATGGCCAAAGATATGCACCTGATTTTCTTTCTGGTAAACAGAAATATTTTTTATTTTGGGGCTTGACACGATTTTTGATAATCAGAAATGACCTACCCGGCTTCCGCCTTCGCTCGTTGAGCTACGGCGGACAGGTCGCCAAGGCTACTCCGGGCGCGGCCGTCGGGTTGTTTTGTCGCACAGCGACGGGCCGGGAAGGTCGGCGGCTCGTATGAGTAGACCCGCCCACACACCGGCGGCTTGCCATCCGTGTGGAACGACCCGGTGGCTCTGAGCCCACGCCGGGCAATCGCTTGACCACCATCAAGCGGCCAGCAGCAACGCACATCTCGATCCAGCCGCTTGTCGCGCCCGCACCGCTCGACGGGCCCGTCAGCGAGAGGGATCCTGAGTCTCGGAATTCGGCGTGCGGGACGCATGATGCGTTGCACGATCATGATCATCGTTGGGAACCCATTCCTCCGCGCTTGAGTCCCAATGATGGGTGTCGTCGAAGTGTTTCCAGAGTGGCGGCCTTGGTTTGCTTTCACCCTTCTGTCGCAATGCATTCAGTGCGCGGAGTTGGACAACGAGCGCGCCAGCCATCGTCACCCATCCGCGAGCGCTATATCGGGAATTCCATTTGATTGTCTCGAGCATCTGACGCCTCCTTCAAGAAAGCAGCCTTCCGCCATCTTAGCCCGGGCCAAGAGCACGGGAATGTAAACTACTTCACAGTCAGCCGACATCTTCGACATAGCCGCGGGCGAACCCATGAGGGCATGCGCCTGGCGGCGCCGCGAGGACTGAGTGTCCCGGATCATATCCGCTCTATCATATCCTTTCTATCACAAGGACGGAACATCGTCGGCGCGGTCGGGCATGTCCGAAACGGCTGATGGATCGGCTCGCCGGCCTGCCAACGATCCCAGATCTCGGATCGCTGGGCCGCCAACTAATGCGCCGTCGCTGCTTCATGCCCACACTCCATCTTTGCTAAAAGATTGGAGTGTTGCGCTGACCAAATGAGCCCGCCCCATCGTAGCGGACATTGAATCGCAAGTTGGGTGTTATGGAAGTTGGCCATTGGCAGAGGAAGGCGCCAGCAAATGCATGCCCTTCCTCGCCAATCACCGCTGCAAAGCGCGAGTGTGACTTTAGTCACAACACCCTTCCCGCACCTGCTTTACGCATCATTGCACGGTCTGGATGATCCCGACCCCAACCAAAATGGTGGAGCCAGTCATGCAGACCTATTCGGCAGATATGAACACGATGCGTCTTCTTGCTGACCACGAACTTGACGCTGTATCAGGCGGCTTTGTTTATATCGCTGTCGTTGTAGGCTCGTTCCTTGCTGGAACGGGAATTCGGATGGGCCTCGACAAGATCGCCGAGGGAATCGCAGAGCCGCAAGGCACGCTGAAGGGAATAAAGCCCAGGGGCGGAAAGTAAGGCTAGTCCTTCGTTTATGCAGTGGAGCGCTCCTTGTTCATGCGGCGCTCCACTCCCGTCAGAATCCGATAGGCCGGAAGCGGCAGGACGCCGGTTCTGATGTCCAGTCCCTCCCACGCTTACGCTGCGCGCGTCATTTTGCAACACGCGCTTCCTGCTTCCTGGTCACATGCCAGATCACGATGTGATAATGCGGCACGTCCACTCCGGGGTGACCCGGGTTGAAGTAGATGCTGACGTGGTCAAGCGCTGCGCCAGCGAACCCCGACGCCTCCAATGGCTTGTGATCGTCGATGTCTCTTGTCGGGACCATATACACGGTTGCCACCAAGCGATCCTTGCGGTCGAAGCACAGGAACGGTCCGAGCGGCAGAGTTTCGGGTTTGACAAAGAGGACCCCCAGGCTGGGAAAGAACTTTGGGAAATTCACGAGATCGCTGACGCGCTTGTATCCGTTCTTTTCGGCAATCTTCCGCTGATTTGGAGGCGGACGAACGACGTGGTGCTTCCTGTGCGCTTTGCCGACTTTGCGAGCGGCTGTTTTGGTTTTTCCGACCTTGTCGGCCGTTTGCACCCTGGTCGGTGCGAGCACCCGCGGCGCCGCGGGTTGGGCTGGATCAAATTGGGGTTGACCAAACGGGGGTTGAAAAGATTGCGGTTGGCCAAATTGGAGTTGGCCAAATTGGGCGGCGGGCTGCCTCACGTCGGCGATCAGTCCGAGTGACGCGACGAGAGCTGCGGTCACCAGCGCATTGCGCATCGTGATCTCCCAATCTCACCTGCCCTGCTTGCGTTCTTGCCACCGCATGAAGTCCTGGAACAGCTCTTCGCGGTCCGGCGGATTGCTGGTTGGCTTTTGCTCGAGGAACCGGCCGAACGCCTTGCGAAGCGCGGCCTCTCCGCCCGATTGCCGCTGGAGCCAGCGCTCTGCCGGTCGAAATCGCCGCCAACCAGGCAGCACCTCAGGCAAATTCACCTCTCGCCATTTGGGATGGTGAGCGTCACCGAGAAATTCGGGAAATCGCGAGAACAGCGTTTCGACAAAATGTTCCAGGAGCTGAAACCGCTCGCTGCGGGCCGGCCAGTTGTAGGCGAAAAGAGCGCATTTGGCCGCGATCGTGTCGACGCTTTCACCGGTCACAACAATGTTTGGGTAATCCTCGCGGCGCAACGTCGATGGCAGATAATCTTGCTGCAGCGCCCGGGAATAGGGAATCGGCAGCAGGTGAATCCCATCCATTTGCGCGTAGCGGGCCAGGGCGTTGACCGGTTTTCCCGAAACCAGCAGGCTGGCGAAGACTTGCCCCTTCTTCATCCCATCCAGCGCGGCGTCCAGCCCCAGGTTCAATTCGCTGAACTTCACCTCCAGACGGTTGAGCACCTCACGGCCAAGCACAGCGGCAGCACTGCCCTCTTCGCCGAGATTGACCGTCTTTCCCTCAAGATCCGCCAGGCTTCTGATCTCAGGTCGCGCGAGGAGATGGAACTCTTCGACAAAAAGCGGGGTGATGTAGACGAGCTTGTTCTGGATGTCCGGGATCGTCCTTGTCTCCCGCAGCCGGTCGACCAGCACGACAGGCGCGATCGCCATGTCCGCACCCGCCAGCGTAAGCACGTCCAGGATGTTGCGGATGCCACCGTTTCCCACCATTGGGAGCACCCGTAATGCGACCTCGCCGCGAGGACCGGTCTCCTGGCCGCTGGCCAACGTGGTCGCAATGTCCTGAGTGATGGCGAACTCGGTGCTTTGCGGCGGACCGGTTACCAATCCCGCGGTGTAGGGGCTCACAGCTGCTCCCGCTTCCTTCCTGGGAGCACTTGCCTTGGGCGCAGACGCTTTGGCGGGTTCACTCGCAGAAACGGATGGTCGGGTTTGGGCGAGGCCCTCCCGGACCAGTTGGCCGAGCCAAGCCGCTGCAATGAATGCGGTCAACAAACCGACCCGCACCACTCCGCTGACCCTCATTGTTCCCACCTGTTCGACCAGACCAGCCCTGCCCTGGGCGTGACATTCGCTCGCCGTCAGGGAAAAGGCTTGAGCCGACAAATCGTCACCCCGCGACGTCAGAAGCACGACCGGGCAGAATGGATTTGCTTCGCTTTTTTCAACGCGCCTGAACCAGCGGCGTTCCTTTGTCGGGGATGCCTGCGGCCAACGGTCCGCATCCGTTCCCGGTCATCAGCGTCGGTTTGGGCCTCCGCCGGTGACTTCCGGTTGCCCTCCGGAAACGGGCATGGTCAGAGCGACCATTCCGCCGCTCGTTTCGTGCCACAAGAACAGGGCTTGCAGCCGGTAGGGCGCGCGAGGCTGACAGACGTCGCCCGCCGAGCTTAACTAATATGCAGGATCGCGCCGCTGCCCCTGAGTAGCCGTTCGGGCCAGTGCGAGCGCCTCCTCGACCCTCGCACGAAAATCTCGAGCAGCTTTCAGCGGACGTCGAATATCCGGGTCTTCAGAACCGCTGTCGAAAGTGATCAGCTTCATGCAATGAGGGCATTGCATCTGATAGCCTGGCTTCAGTCGCTGCGCGCGCTCGTGAAAATTCTTGCGGCATTTGGAGCAGATGATCTTGATGCGATCGGTCATGGAGCCTCCATCGAGTATGATGTGACGCAATTCCTGGTTACTACTAATTCCTCCGCCCGTCGGTCGGAGAGCTTCACCTTCGTTTTCAATCCAAACGGATACCCGCGAACCCTTCCCGTGTTCGTGTTTGAGCAGTTGCGATGCTCGCCTGAGTCCTGGGCCGCGGCTGGTGATGCAATGGTCGCCCAGTCGTTTTCCTAGTCAGTATTCAATTAAACAACCGCAACAGAAGGGCTTTACCGACAGGAACTGCTCGCACGCTGTGAAAGGCGCGAACATACTCTCCTGCGTAAAAGGCGCGTACTATGCCGACCCGCGTCGAGACATTTTCTTCGAACCGGACGCCAAAGCCATCGGTCGTGTATCGCACCACCGCAGCGGACATGTTTTGACCATACACATTGCACTTGAGAATAGTCCCCACCGGCGGCGGTGAAGGATCGATGAACCTGGCCCCGGTTATCGAGATGTCCGCCATACGAACCAGCCGTGGCTCGCTTCCCTCGTGAATGAGAACCGGCTCACTACGATCAAATCGCTCGGCCTTGCGACGACGGGGCTGCTCGAAGCAAATGAGGCACACGATCGCCAGGATGACGCAGTTGTACAAACTCCAGGCAAGCGCCAGTCCGCCGTAAGCGATGCTATCGCCCTGCGGATTAATAATGAACGCGTAAGCGATCGCCAGCAGGGTCATCAGCAGCGCAGATCCGTAAAGCCGCAGCAGCGGCCACTCGATGAACTTCTGATTGCGATCGCCACCTTTGGCTGTGACCTGAAACTTGTGACCTTTTGGCCTGATCAGGCCCACGACAATTGCCTTCAGGACCGCCGGGGCCGCGATGTACTGCGAGACGTCCGTCATGATCGCCAGGGAGCGGCCCCGGGAAATCCAGCCCATCGTGCATGCGTGCCAGACGTAGAAAGGCAAGAAATACTTGAGCAGCTCGAAGAGATCGGCGTAAACCGCCTTGATTCCGAACATGAGATAGAGCCACGGCACGAGAAGGCCGAGCACCTTCATTCCATAACCCGCGGCCCAGCTCATGAAAGCGTCGACGAGGGAAAGCCGATCGATCAAGGTGAGCTTTGATTGCAGTGAAAACGGACCGCTGCGGCCTCTCACGATTTGCATGAAACCGAGGCACCATCGGCTGCGTTGGGTGATGTACTCCTTGAGGCCCTCGGGTGCCAATCCGAGCGTAAGTCTTTCGTTCAGATAGACCGTGAGGTAACCCCGCTCCTTCAGGCGCAAAGTGACGAGATAGTCCTCGGTCACCGAATCCGTCGGGAAGCCGCCAATCTCCATGAGCCCTGAATAGCGGATCACCGATGACGTTCCGCAGCAGAAGGCGACACCCCAGGCGTCTTTGGCCGGCATCAGAATATCAAAAAAGAAACGTTGCTCATCGGGCCACACTTCTGTGGCGGACAAGTTCGACTGGATCGGATCCGCATTGATAAAGTGCTGCGGGGTCTGCACCACGCCAACGGTCTTGTCTGCCATCAAACTGATAGTGCGCGTGAGGAACTCCGGCATGGGAACGAAGTCGGCATCCAGGATGGCAACGAACTCCGGCTTGTTGCGCAATCCAGCTACGTGGCGCAATGCGTGATTGATGTTACCCGCTTTCGCGTGCCGATTGTCCGGGCGAGTCAGGTAGTGACAGCCCAGTTCTTCGGTAAGCCGTTTGAGCCACAGCCGCTTTCCGTCATCCAGGACCCAGACACGATAGTTGCCGTGTTTCAATCCCGTGGCACCGATGATCGTGCGCTCCAGGATTGCTTTCTCCTCATTGTACGTGCAGATGAAGACATCGACGAGCGGAGCCGGCGCAGCCACAGCGGCTCCCTTTATTCCACCCTTCGCGTCGGCAGAGCGATCGATCGTTCGACTGAGAAACAGTAGTGACAGGCAGACGGCAAGCAACGAGGCCATCTCGGCCAGCATGAACGGATATCCGACGAGAGCGTCGGCAGTGAGGCCTGGCGGCGGCAGCGTCTGCGTGACGCGCCACACGAGGTATCGGATCAGCAGGGCAACGCACATTCCGGTCATCAATAACCGGGCGATTGTGCTGTCGCTCCTCAGCATCGGCAGGATTGCGAGACAGACACCGAGAGCAACGAGGCCTGGTGCGAGCGCTTCGATCATGGCTTCGAAGTGCCGCGGTCGAACACCACCCGTCCAGTGCGCCCCACTGCACAGTCTTTGCCCGTGGCTTCGAGACTGGGCAGCGAGACCGTCACGCGATATGGTTCTTTGCTAAGCGCGTCGGGATTGATAGCCAGGTTCGCGGGCGCACCAGACGCGCCAGTGAGATTCACGATCACGCCCTTGATCGCCGGACTGCCGTCGTTTGGTTCGAAACTCGCCTGCTTACCGAGCTGGAGCCGGTTATAGACACTTTCGGTGGCATTCGCTGTTACGACAGCGCCGCTGCAATCAAGCAGCTTCATCAACGCCTGACCGGCCCGGACATCCTCGCCTGGCGAAGTCATCATCTCCCAGATCCGGCCGGCAACCGGTGCCTTGATGTCTGCTTCCGATCGACTGATATACTGCAACTGCTCGGACGCGATCTCGCTGGCGAGCCACTCGATCTCGGCATCCGCATGCGCCAGATCGGCTTTAAGATCATTCGCGCGTTGCCGCATCTCTTCTTCGCGCTGGACCGAACTTGGGCGGTCATTGTAGCTGTCGCCCAGATACGTGCCCTTCTGCGCGGCAGTGAGCTCGACCTTGGCTGCATCAAGTCTTCGCCGGGCGCCGATCTCGGTTTGCTGGGCCACCGATTGTTCCCGGGTCAAGCGGGCGAATTCCACGGTGGAAACGCTGCCCGACTTGATCAGCGACGATGCCCGCTCTACCGCCGCGGTCGCCTCTTCCCGTCGAGACGCGGCGGCTTCGATCACCGACTGTATTTCAGCGATGCGTGCGTCGAGTTGCAGAATGCGGCCTTCCCTGAATTGGGCGGCCTGTCGGGCGAGATCTTGCTGCGCGGCTTGAGCCGAGGCGAGTTTGGTCGCCAGACTTGGACGCTGGTTGTCCAGTCGCGACATCTGTCGTCTCAGGTCATCCAGCCGGGATCGATCGCCCCGCGCGTTCACGACGCGAAGGATGACGTCACCTTCATTCACCGCGCTCGACGCCGTCGCATGGTCAGACCGCGATCTGACTTCGCCATCGATCGGCGACCTTAGCGTCACGAGCCTGGCGTTGACCACCGCCTCGACGCTGGAGGTCTGCCAGATTGCTCTGACTGGCAGCCATCCGAACACGGCAACGATGGCGAGACCGGCAGCGATCTTCAGCACCCGCCGAACGGTTCGATAGGAGCGCGGGAGCGTTTCCTGATCAGGCGAACCGCGGTTTACCGGCTCGTCGACATCGGGCTTCAGTCGCTCTTCCAGATCGCGCTGCAGACCTTTGGCGCCGTGGTCGACATCGAAGGATTGGACACCTCCCTCTGCAACGGGAGAGGGGAAGTGTCCTGGAGTGAATTGGTTCTTTTGCGCACGATCCATGGCAGCGAGTTCCCGATACTGTGAGTGAGCGGACTTGAATCGCCGCCCTTCGAGTCAGCGCGGTCTATCCCGAACTGAAACAGGACTTAGGCATCGTCGTAGGCGACCCCGCGACGGTGGAACCTCGAAGGCGACAGCATCTCGCTTGTCACGCCGTCGTCAGCCGAACCAATCCAGCTAACGACCAAAGAGGTTAATGAGACGCCAATGATGCGCGCTGATTAATTGGAACTTCACGATTGGCACGACGACGGCTGGGAACCGGATTATCCACGTCCGATGTGGTTCATTTTCGGGAACTCGGCGCCTGCCTCCGTGTGGTCCGCATTACCGCGGCAAACGGACATCATCGGCTCGGCAATCCAGGTCCGAAAAGTGCCAGACGCGTTTTGCGCGACGGCCAACACCAGGCATTTTCCGCAGCGTCCTTTGACTCACCATACGTAAAAGCACGCCAGCGTTTTCCGATCGGGCAAGCGCGGGGCATCTCGCGCGATACCGCGCCTCACCGCGGAGGTCGCAGCTCGATGCCGTAGCGCGCATGGATCCGCGCGATGGTGCCGTCGGCCAGCAGGGCCTCTAGTCGTCGCACCTTCCGCTGCGACCTGGCCGTTCACCCCTATGGTCTGGCCAGGGAACCGTGATGGAGGGTCGGGCCTGTGCTAGAATGATCAGGCCGAGCCATCCCGGGGGAAGCCCATGAGGTGTCCGAGCTGCGGGGCCGAGACCAAGGCGGGGAACAGGTTCTGCAGCAGATGCGGAGCACCGCTTGCGCTGACCTGCGCCGCTTGTGGCTCGCTGAACGAGCCGAGCGCCAGCTTCTGTGGCCAATGTGGCATGGGGCTTGCGCGGGAGGTTCGAGGAGGTGCCGTTGCGACGGAGGAGCCGCCGGGCCTTGAACCGGCCCCGCTGGCTGCGGAGCGCCGTCACTTGACGGTTATGTTTTGCGATATGGCCGGCTCGACGGCGCTTTCGGGTCGCCTCGATCCGGAGGACCTGAGGGAGGTTATCCGGGGGTTTCAGGACGCGTGCGTCCAGGCGATCCGTCGATTCGACGGCTTTATCGCGAAGTTCATGGGCGACGGCGTGCTGGCTTATTTCGGCTATCCAAGGGCTCATGAAGACGATGCCGAACGCGCCGTCAGAGCGGGACTCGCAGTCGTCGATGTGATCAGCCAGCTGATGTTGCCGACCAAGGCGCGACTAGAGGTCCGAGTGGGCATCGCCACCGGTCTTGTGGTGGTCGGCGAGACGTTGGGTGAAGGTTCGTCTCAGGAGCAGGTGGTCATCGGCGAGACGCCCAACCTTGCAGCCCGCCTGCAGGGTATTGCCGAGCCGAACGCCGTTGTCATCGGCGACGGAACGAGACAGCTGCTCGGCAGGATATTCGACCTCGAGGATCTCGGCCCGCGGTTTCTCAAGGGAATGGCCAATCCAGTTCCGTCGTGGCGGGTCGTTGGCGAACACACGGCCGAAAGTCGCTTCGAGGCCGGGCAGGCTCAGCGTGCAACCGGTTTTTTTGGCCGCGAACGTGAGGTCGACCTTCTGATGGACCGCTGGGTTCAGGCGCAAAATGGCGAAGGTCAGGTCATCCTCTTGTCCGGCGAGGCCGGAATTGGCAAGTCGCGGATCGTCGCGGCGCTGCGGGAGAAGATCGTCGACGGGGCTCATACGCGCATCGTGTATCAGTGCTCGCCTCATCATACGAATAGCCCGTTTTATCCCGTGATCTCCCAACTCGAGCGCGCAGCCGGGATTGCGCCTGACGACCCCGCCGAGACCAAGCTCGACAAGCTGGAACCGGTTCTAAAACGTTCGTTCTCGACGATCGGTCATGTTGCGCCACTCTTCGCGACGCTCTTGTCGCTGCCGTTCGAGGGCCGGTACGTGGCACCCAGCCTCACGCCGCGAGAGCAGAAGGAGCGCACTTTACTGGCGCTCATCGAGCTGCTCAGCGGCCTCGCGAAGCAATGCCCCGTATTGTTCATCCTGGAAGATGCACACTGGATTGATCCGACGACGCTTGATTTGTTTACGCGGACCATTGACCGGCTGCAGCGATGGCCGGTCCTGCTGATTGTCACGTTCCGTCCCGAGTTCGAAGTGCCGTGGGGCCACTATCCCCACGTGACAGCACTCGCTTTGAATCGGCTGGGGCAGCGCCATGTGGCAGCAATGATCGACAGATTAACAAATCGCAAGGTGGTGCCAGCCGACGTCCGGGACGAGATCATCGCGAAGACCGACGGAGTGCCGCTGTTCGTGGAAGAGCTCACTAAGGCAGTCCTGGGATCGGGGCTCCTCAAGGAAACCGCCGACCGCTATGTTCTGCACGGCCCGCTGCCTCCTCTCGCGATTCCAGGAACGTTGCACGACAGCCTGATGGCCAGGCTCGACCGCCTTGCGTCCGTGAGGGAGATCGCCCAGATCGGGGCCGCCATTGGAAGAGAGTTTTCCTACCAGCTGCTGGATGCCGTTGCGCCGGTTCACGACAAGGCGCTGGAGGACGCACTCGACCAGCTCAGCAAGGCGGACCTGATTTTTCCCAGGGGAGTGCTACCCGAAGCGACCTACATCTTCAAGCACGCGCTCGTGCAGGATGCCGCCTATCGAAGCCTCCTGCGCTCAACGCGTCGACAGCTCCATGGCCGCATCGCTCAAGCGATCACGGAGCTGACGCCCCAAATCGTTGAGACCCAACCCGAACTTCTCGCCCATCACTATGCGCAGGCGGGGCTCATCGATGATGCCATTGCTTATGGCCTGAGGGCAGGACGGCGCTCTGCGGCGCGTTCCGCCAACGAAGAAGCGATCACGCATTACACCAAAGCACTGGAGTTGCTGGCCGCGAAATCGGAGGGAGCGGAGCGAGATCGGCAGGAGCTCGAGCTGCTGATCGCCCTTGGAGTTCCGACGATCGCGGCGCGCGGCTACATGGCGGCTGACGTCGAAGGCATTTACGGCCGCGCGCGCGACCTGTGCGACCGCGCGACCGAAACTCCGCACCGCTTTACCGCGCTGCGCGGCCTCTGGAACAGCGCATTCCTGCGAAAACCGCTGCTGAAAGCCCAAGAGCTGAGCGCCGAACTGGTGGCCCTGGCGGATGCCCAGGGCAATGATACGCGTCGGGCGCTCGCGCATCGGGCGCAAGGCTGTACCCTGCTTCTTCGCGGCGAATTTGAGTCCGGCTGGGAAAGCTTTCGTCAGGCCATCGATCTCTGGGATGTCGACAACGCGCACGCGGAGATCCTCATCTACGGCGAGGATCCGAGCGTGCTCTGCCAAGCCTATGGGTCGTGGCTGCTATGGTTCCTCGGCTATCCGGACAAGTCGAGCGCATTGATCGGCAAGGCGTTGGCCGATGCCGAGAGGCTATCCAACCCTTTCATTTACGCCATGACCCTCGGCCTCGCATCCGCGCTACACGTTGATCGTCACGAATTTTCTCGGGGATTGGAACGCGCCGACGAGTCCTCAGCTATCTGCGCAGCGTACGGTTTCCCGCAGTGGACTGCCTACGTCATGATAACGAGAGGCCGAGCTCGCGCGGCGCTTGGTCGAGCCAATGACGGTATCGCCGAGATGGAACGGGGCTTGGCCGACTGGCAGGCACTGGGCGCCAAGCTCGCTACGACACGGACCGTGGGATTAGCGGATGCGTGTGCGAAGGCAGGCCTTATCGCGGCGGGCCTCGATTGGATCAAGGTCGCCGCGGAGCATGCTCGCACGTTTCACGAAAGGCTTCTCGAGGCCGAGATCCATAGGGCGCACGGTGAACTGCTGCTCACGAGGGGGGCGACAGGGGATGCGGAAGCCTGCCTTCGCCGCTCCATAGAGATCGCTCAACACCAAAAGGCCAAGTCTCTGGAATTGCGGACCGCCACGGTCTTGGCGCAACTCTGGCAGCAGCAGGGCCAGCGAGAGGCGGCGTACGACCTGGTCGCGCCGATATACGGCTGGTTCAGCGAGGGGTTCGACAGCCCAGACCTGCGGAATGCGAGGGCGTTGCTGGATGATCTCGCATGAACGACAGGAAGTCGTGCGGGCCGCTATCCTCGCCGGCTGGGCTGCAAGTCTGCTTTACCCCGATGAGTAGATGTCGCGCGAGAGTTTCCAAGTCAGTTTGCGGTCAAAATCGACACTTTGGCCCTGTGCCGATCACTTCCGGTGTACACCCGACTCCGGACATGTCGCTACACCGCTATAACTGATGCTTTGTGCCGGGAGCGGAACATGCGCTGAATGATCGCTCGCCGGTGATCTCACCGTTCAACTGACGTCGCTCATGGTATCAGCCGCTTTGTGTCATGGATTCGTGTTTATCGCGCTCGAGTACCTTGGTTGCGCCACTCGCAGCACTCACAACGTCCGAGACTGTCCCGAATGTCCGGACCACCTTCTTGTCTCGGAAATCGCCCTTCCAGAGTCTGCCGTTCCGGCTGTACGCGACCGCGACGACGACGGGGTAATCCAAAAGGGTAAGTCTCAAGGGACCTGCCCACGTGGTATAATTCCATGTCATCGGCATGCACGCAGTAGCGGAGCGGAGGCAACGCACGAACCGACAGGGGTCCGTGCCGCGTCTGTACCGGTTGATCGCAGCTCGCATAATGGGATTGAGTTTGGTCGCTTCTCTTGGGATCAGCACAGCCTATGCGCATGACCCGATGCGACCAGAACTCAACACGTGTTCAAACGAATGGGTTATCAGCGGCGGCCCGCATCGCGCGAGGAGGGATGAGCGCCGGATTGCCGCGCGACTAGTCCAATGGCTTGATCAATTGCGGCGTAGAATTCTTGAGATGCAACGAGGTAGCGTATCGGGATGAAAGAGCTATCGCCAGTCAACGACAGCCTTCTGAGGCAGCGCCTCACCGAGCTCGACTCGATAGCGAGCTGGGAGCCGCATATTCTTTCGGGCCTTGAGAGATTTATCCGCACCGCCGGCGACTATGATCTCTTTCGCGTCAATCCTGTCCAATACGCGACTGCTACCGGCCTAAGTGAGGCAGAAGGAATTGATCTGTTTGTGCACGCCGCGAAGGTGGGCCTGTTCGAGATGCAGTGGCTGCTCATCTGCGCCTATTGCCCGCAGGTCGCAGGCAGCTTTCGAGAGCTAGACCAGGTTCACCCACGTTTCCAGTGCGAGTTCTGCAACGCGCTCAACGATGTGACGCTAGACGACTACATCCAGGTCACCTTTACGGTCTCGAATGCCGTCCGCGATATCGTATTTCGTCATCCCGAGATGCTGTCCGTGGAGGACTACTACCTGCGTTATAACTTCTCCAAGGGCTTCAAGCCTCCGCACGGAATGACGCACGAGCAACTCGTCGCAGCACTCTCGCGGGGATTTGCCGACATCGAGGCTGACCAGCAGAGGAGCTTCGAATTTGACGTGACGGCCGGCCGTTTCGAGGTGCTCGATCTCAGTCACAAGCTACTTTTGGTTTTCTTCGCGAACGGTGAACCGGCAGAACCCCAAGGGACGCAGGTCCGGCTCGAGTCGGGTCGGTTCACAGTTCCGGATCGGCCTACTGGGCCGAGAGAAATGGTACTTGGCGATGGGCGCTTTGCGTTTCGACAGACGGCCGATCTTAACCCAGGCAAGCACATCATTCAGATTGAGAACCGCACGAGCGATCGCGGCCGCTTCTGGTTCCTCCAGTACCCTTACCAGTTCGAGCCCCATCTGGTCGAGTATGAGCCGTTTCTTTCCGGTAGGCGGCTGCTGCTCACTCCGTGCTTCGGCGAACTCTACAAGACACAATTGGTGGATGAGCGGGAGAGCCTGGCAGTCTCCGACATTACCTATCTGTTCACCGATCTAAAGGACTCCACTCCGTTGTATGAAAGCGTTGGCGACGTGAATGCCTATTTTCTCGTGCGTCAGCACTTCGACATCTTGAACAAGATCATTCGGGAGCGATCTGGCATCATGGTCAAGACGATCGGGGATGCAGTCATGGCTGGCTTCGAGCGTCCGCAGGACGCCGTTCTTGCCTCCATCGAGATGGTCGAAGAACTGTCACGGTTCAACCAAACCGCTTCACGGCCGCTCGGCCTTAAGGTCGGTGTGCACAGAGGCAGAGCCATCGCCGTAAGGCTCAACGACCGGATTGATTACTTCGGGCAGGACGTGAACATCGCCGCCCGCGTGCAAGGTCTCGCCGGCGTCAACGAAGTTTGCTTGACAGAAGCGGTAATGGAAGCGCCCGGCGTCAGTGACATCGTCAAAGGACGACCGGCATCGCGCGACTACGAGAACTTGAAGGGTATCGGCCAGAAGATGGAAATTTATCGGATTGAAATCTCTCCGGCGTAGAGATGAACGACCGCTGGCCTCCGCTTCGCGGTAGGCCTATATGCTGCCAGACCGACAGACCGATTGTCGGCATTAGGTTAAAGCGCCAATTCGCCGCTGCGGTCATTTCCGTTCTGAACCGTCAATAACCCATGATGACGTTCAACTTTCCACACGTTAATTGAGCCGCGCAATCGGTTCGACGCGATGTCTAAAAGTGCCGACTGTTTCCCGTGTTAGCCGCGTGGCTCACGCAAATTCAGAGTTGCTCACGCGCTAATCAGTCCCAGGTCCGCTCCGGGTCAAAAGCGTCGTTCTAGTCGCCGCTAGTCACTTCCGGTCTGCCCCGACAGACGGACGATTGGGGGCCCGCCCATGGGCAATCGCGTGGGCTTGATCCTTGGGGCGGTCCAATCGCGTACCACCCTATTTTCATGTGTGCTATCTGGTTGGGTAGCAAGATGGTAGCAGGAGAAGCCGATCATGACTGACGATCAGGTCAATCTCGTCGTTCAGCACCTTTGCGAGCAATTGCACTTGGCGCTCCGATTGAAGGACAGCGAGGCACATCCACCAAACGCCAAGGAAATTGGATTTGATCCTGCCTCTGTGAGAACTGTATTGCTGACCGGGTTGCGTTCGGCGGGTGTCACGACCCACCACGAGGCAGCCGGGGCGAGCGAAGAGCCGCCGTGGTCCTAAAAGAAAAACGCGGGACAGAAGCCCCGCCAATGTTTCAGTTGGGTCAAACCCGGAAATCACGGCGCGCACTGAGGAAGTCCGCTTTGCCCTCAAGAACACACATGGTCCGCCTAGCCTGTCAGGTCAGATAAGTGCCACAAACGGACTCATGATTCACCGTGCGCTTTCGCGCAGCGTATGCGAGTTAAATTAGAAACTGGCGTACATCAAAAGGGGCAGGACGCCTTGCCCTTTTCGGCTCGAGGTGACGGTCCTGGACACGCCCGTGTTCGTCGGCGTAGCGCTCCCAGTCACTCGACGCTGCTCAGCCGCCTCGACCGAAAAATCAATGCTCAAATATCAAACCATAGAGAGCTATGCGCCGCTAGCGAGAATGTCGGAGCTAATTGCGTTCCGACCGCAGGGCTGATCCCTCTCCGAAAAATTTCAGAGCCCGTGGCCGGGGATCAATTCGGAGACGGAAGCAAGCTATTTTCTCAGAGCAGATCAGCTTTCGCGCGGTTCGCAGTCCGGCCGTTTAGACTTCTCCCCGGAGACCAGAATGATATGCTGCGACGCGACCGCATAGTGGGTCAGCTTGAGTTTGTGGTGGAGTAATCACATGCCCATTAAACCGCCCGCTACAGAATGGGACCTGATTCGCGCCCGTCAGATTGAGCGCTCGTGGACGCCCTTTTTTTTAAAGCCGCTCTCTAGCGCTGAAGCAGAGATCGTAACTAGGGCAATTGCGCAGGGCATCGCGTTGGGTCGCCAACAAGGTTTAGAGCTAGCGAAGGCTCCGCATGACTGTCCATCCCAAGCACATTTGGGGACTATCGCGAAAGCCGCTCGTTAAGAAAACCGCTTTGCACGGTCCTCAAAAGCAGATCAGGCCTGACGTCCGATGTGGCTCATTTTCGGAAGTCGGCGCCTGCTCGGTGTGGTCCGCATTACCCCGGCAAACGGACATCATCGGCTCGGCAATCCAGGTCCGAAAAGTGCCAGAGTGTTTTGCCGACGGCGAACGCCATGCATTTTCCGCAGCGTCGTTTGACTCACCATACGTAACAACACGCCAGTGTTTTCCCGTCGGGCAAGCGCGGGGCATCTCGCGCGATACCGCGCCTCACTGCGGCACTCGCAGCTCGATGCCGTAGCGGGCATAGATCCGCGCGATGGTGCCGTCGGCGAGCAGGGTCTCGATCGCCGCATCGACACGCGCGCGCAGCTGGTCGTCAGGGCGAAGCAGCCCGGCGGCAATATTCCAGTTCAAATCCTGATCGTCGCCGAACGCCGGAATCAGGCGCAGCGGCTTGTCGGCGTGCTGCAGGTTGAACCAGCCGACCGTCATCGGGGTGACGGCGGCGGCCTCGATCTCGCGATTGGCGAGCGCCGCAACGATATCGTCCTCGAAGGCGAACGGAGATGTGGCCGCGCCGCCCTTGGCGAGCGTCATCGAGACCACCGAGCCGACCGGTACCCCGACCCGCTGATCGGGACCGAGACCGGCCAGCGACGAAGCCTGTGAATCGCCGCGCACCGCGAGCACGACGCCGCTGCGATGGTAAGGACGCGACGTCCGCACACCGCCGGCGGGCGGCGTATCCTTGCGGGCGATGACGTCGAGCACGAGGTCGCAGTCGGCGCGGCGATACTGGATCGCGCTGATCACCCACTCCCGCGTCAGCTTGACCCCGAGTTGCTCGGCAATTTTTTCGCCGAGTTCGATCTGAAATCCCGGGACCGGTCCGGACTTGCTGGCAAACGGCAGCGCGTTGGGGCTGGCGCAGAGCGTCAACGCACCGCGCTCGATGACAGCTTCCAGCGAGCGGGCATCCGCCGGCGCGTTCCAGAGCATCAGCAACGCGAGGCATGCCGCGTATCGGGCCAAGCGACGCGGGCCGCTCGCCACGTCGCTCGAGAGCGCGCTAGTCATCAAGCCCTCTGATGTAGGCCAGGATCGCGATGATCTGGCCGTCACTGAACACCGAACCATAGGCGGGCATGGCGCCGACCTTGCCCTTCTTGATGCGCTCGACGAGGTATTCATCGCTGCGCTCGGACTTCGACAGCTTCGGACCCCTGCCCGCATGGCGGCCGCCCTCCTGGTGACAGAAGCCGCAGGTGGTGGCGAACATTTTCCCGCCCTCGATGTCGTCAGGCGAGGCTTCGGCTTGCGGCAGCGGATTTGCAGCCTGTTGGGCAAAAGCAGCGGTCGACAGAAATGGCCAGATGATGGCCGAAACAACTAGCAACGGTATTCGCATTCCATCATCCGTACTGATCGCAAGAGCGACAACGTATTGATCGCAAGCGGCAGGGCCTTGACCGCAAGGGCGGCAAGGAGATCCCTGCCGCCCGCGCCGCCATCACTGTCTGAGTGCGTAGACAATCAGAGCGCCGGTATTCTTCGACATGCTCTTGAAGGGCTCGCCATAGAGCGCGACGAACTCATCGGCCACCAGGCTGCCCCAGCCCGCCGGTACGGCGACGTACTGCTTGCCACCGGCCATGTAGCTGATGATGCCGGCATTATGTCCCATGCCGTTGTTGCGCGACCAGAGCTCTTCACCGGTGTCGGCATTGTAGGCATGCACGATGCCTTCGGCGTCCGGCACGAATACCAGATTGCCCGCGGTGGCCAGAACGCTGGCGAGCGGCGGTTGCTTGTAGGCGACCTCCCACTTCTTGGCGCCGGTGACCGGATCGCGGGCGCTGAGATGACCACGGGCCGGCCCGTCCGGCGGCGCCACAATCTTGAACGTGGCGCCGATGTTGAGCTGGGCCATCGGCTCCAGGATCGGCGTGGTCTTCTCGACGCTCATCTCCATGCACCACTCCTGCCCGATCCGGTAGAACAGCCCGTTCTTGGGGCTGTAGGCGCCGGAGTTCCAGCTGATGCCGCCGGCGATGGCCGGGCACAATGGCGGGTCCACCTTGCCTTCGACGAGGTCGCGGCGACCGATCAGTTCACCGGTCTTCGGATCGATGCTCTTGACGAAGTTGATGTTCTTTACCAGCGCCCAGACGTTCTCGACCTTGGCGTTGGACCGATCATAGACGAAGACGTATCCGCTCTTGTTGGCGTGCACGACGAGCTTCTTGCCGCCACGCTCCAGCATGACGAACTCGCCCACGGAAGAGTCGAAGTCCCAGGCATCGTGCGGCAGCTCCTGATGATAGAATTTGAGCTTGCCCGTATCGGGATCGAGCGCGATGACCGATGTCGTGTAGAGATTGTCGCCCGGCCGCGGCCCGCTCTTCTTCCAGTCCGCACCCGACCAGTCGTAGAGCGGCGCCGGGTTGGCAGTGCCCCACCACACCGAATTGGTTTCCGGGTCATAGGTTCCGGGCATCCAGCCACCGCCGCCGCCGGTCCGCCAGGAGTCACCACCCCAGGTCTTCATGGCCTCTTCGGTCCCGGCCACCGTGAAGAATTCCCATTTCTTCTGGCCGGTCTTGCCGTCCACGCCGAAGATCGGTCCACGACCGGTCCACTCGCCGCCCTGCGCACCAATGATCACCATGTCCTTGACCACCAGCGGTGCGCCGGTGAAGCCGACGGTCACCTTCTTGGAATCCAGCAGCTTGGTGTCCCACACCGATTTGCCGGTCTTCAGATCGAGCGCGATCAGGCGCCCGTCGACGGTGCCGACATAGAGGTTGCCGCCTCCGATAGCGATGCCGCGATTGTACGGCGAGTGCGTCTGCTTGGCGACCAGCTCCTCGTCGAGCTCCGGCGCATAGGCCCAGATCGTCTTGCCGGTCGCGCCGTCCAGCGCGTAGACACGGCTGTAGGAGCCCGAATAGTACAGCACGCCGTCAAGGGCCAGCGGCGTCGACTGCAGGCCGCGGGTGGCGCGTTCCGGAAAATGCATCCAGGCGACTTCGAGATTCTTGACGTTGCCGGCGTTAATCTGCTCGAGGCCGCTGTAATGGTAGGACTTGTAAGTGCCGTGATACGTCGGCCAGTCGTTCATGGCCGCCTCGGCATTCAGCGAAGCAGCGTTCTGGGCGCACGTCGGCGAGACGCTGACCAGCGCCGCCACCGCCAGCGCGGCGCAGCCGACAACAGATCGTCCGTAGAAAGTCATCTGCATCCTCCCTTTGTGTTTGTTTATTGGGCCGAAATTCGTCGCGACGCTTGCAGGAAGTTCTGGTGTCAAAGCCTCATGGGGTCGGCAGTTCGAGATGGATGGCATGGACCGGCGGGACTACCGTCGTAAGACGGCAGCACTTCATGCCGCCTCACTGAGAGGCGGGCAGAGGTCCGGGCGAAGGATTGTGTTCGAGGCGGGGACGATTTCAGTGCAGCGCGGCACACGCGGTCATTGCCGGGGCTTGCCTGCCCCCAACGGTCCCCGGCGACGTCGGTGCGGTGCACCATGACATGTCCCTCGATGCGCCACGCCATTAGCTACCGGATTGTTGTTTTTTTGTGGAGCACCGCCAGGTTTGGCAACCCCAAGCTGAATTGCCTGATCACTCCGGCAGGCGGCGCGCGAGCGGGCAGCGACAAAGCTGCGCAAGGGCGTCGGGCTGGGTCGTCAGCCGCGCGCGCTACGCCATCTCTTTTGCAGTGACGGCTTGCAGTCGTTCGGACACAGCCTGGTGAGGCGCTCGATGGCGTCGAGATCGTCGAGGACGGGACGCGCAAACCGTGACATGGCGGCAGGTCCGAAAAGTGCCGGAACGAGACCCGGGCACCTGCGGCAACGCATAAAAAGAAAAACGAAGTTACTCGATCACCTCGTCGGCGCGGCCGAGCAGCGACAGGGGCATGGTGAGGCCGAGCGCCTTGGCGGTCTTCAGGTTGACGACCATCTCTACTTTCGTGACTTGCACGACCGGCAACTCCGCAACTTTCTGGCCCTTCAGAATCCGTCCCACATAGGCGCCGGCCTGGCCATGAGATTCGGCCACGCTGCCGCCATAACTCATGAGGCCGCCAGCAGCGGCGAACTCGCGCGACTGATGGACAGCAGCCACTCGATCGCGAAGCGTGAGTGCGGCAAGTCGTTCACTGCGGGTCACAAAAGACGCATCGTTGGCTATCACAAGTCCGCCGGCGCCAAGTTTGCCGAATGCCGAAAAGGCCTCACCGAAATCACTCTCCTTGCTGGCATGCAGGACGTGCAGATCGCATCCGAGGGTTCTGGCCGCTGTTCGCAAGTCCGCTACGACCGCCTCGGCGTTTTTCGGATTGCTTGGGTTGACCAGCACCGCGAAGCTGCCTGCGGTGGGCGCGACTTCGTGTAGCACTTGGAGCCGCTTCGCCGCGATCGCCCAATTTAGCGACGTTACACCGGTTATGTTGTCTTCCGGCCGGCTCAGCCCGGCGACCAATCCGGCAGCAACCGGGTCTGCGCCGATTTCGAAAACGATCGGAATCGTCCGCGTTGCCGCTTTGGCGGCGAGCGCAGAAGGCACACTTCCGGGCGCCACGATTACGCTGACCTGAAGGCTAACCAGTTCAGCCGCAAGCGCCGGAAGCCGATCGTTGCGACCTTCTGCCCAACGATATTCGATCGTTACGTTGCGGCCTTCATCGAAGCCGGTCGAGCGCAGGCCGCGCCGAAATGCCTCCAGGCGACTTGCAAAGCGGGCCGAGATATCCGATCACGGGTATCGCCGGCTGCGCGCGCGCCATGATCGGCAATGCCACGGCACCACCGAGTAGACCGAGAAATTTCCGCCGCGTCATGCTGGCCCTCAGGTTCGGAGCCCTCAGGTTCTGGACGGTATCGTACCATTCTTTATGGGCAATCTGATAGGGTCACCAGAGATGAGCCATGTCCGTTCCGGGTCATTCGCGACCAAGGCATGATGCCGAGCGATGCCCGATCCACCATCGCTATCGGGCATCGGCAGCGCATTGTCAGTGAGCATTCGTCACTCAAACCCCGGCCGCGGCACCAAATTCATCAGCATGTTGGCGTAGCCGCCGTCGACGGTGATCTCGTCGCCATTGACGTAGGACGAGCGGTCGCTGGCCAGATAAAGGATGGCGTCCGCGATATCCTGCGGCATGCCGACCCGCCGTAACGGCACCACCGCGGAGCGGCGTTCGGTGACGCCGGGCGTATCGTAGAACGCCTGGCTCATCGGCGTGATCACCATGCCGGGGCTGACGACGTTGCTGCGGATGCCTGCCGGCCCCCATTCGCTGGCGAGCTGGCGCGAGAGCATGATGACGCCGGCCTTGCTGACACTGTAGGCGCCGCTCTGGCCCTGCGCATGGCTGCCGGCGATCGACGACACGTGAACGATGCTGCCGCGCCCGGATTTTCGCATCTGCCGGCCAAAGCTTTGCGCACAGAGGAAGTAGCCGGTGAGATTCACCGACAGCACGGCGTTCCATTCGGCCAGCGTCAGATTCTCAAGGCCACCCGGCCGCAGCACTGCGGCGGTGTTGACGAGAACGCCGCATGGCCCGAGCGATTGCTCGACCGCCTCGGACACGCCGGCAACGCTCTCGGCATTCGCGGTGTCGCAGCGCCCGACGAAATGCTCGGCTCCAAACTGGCGCAGCTCACTGCGCGTGGTTTCAAGGCCGCGCTCATCGAGGTCAATGGCGGCGACGCGGGCGCCGGCCTGCGCAAGACTGAGCGCCGTGGCGCGGCCGATGCCGCCGCCTCCGCCCGTCACCACGCACACGCGGCCTGTCAGGCCAAGCCAATCGGGTGGATTTTGTCCGGTCATGATGGCCCTCGTTTCCTGCTGTGATTTTTTTCTATTTGCGAAATTTCCTTATGGCCGCGGCGGCATAACGTCGCCGCCGCGACCTGGTCGTAGGATGGGTAGAGCGAAGCGAAACCCATCAATCACTTGCGACTAGGTGAGATGATGGGTTTCGCTTGCGCTCTACCCATCCTACGATTCACCCCGTAATCCCCGCGGCGACCTGGCCGCGCAGCCGCTCCAGGCTGTGCAGGGTATTGGCGCAGGCTTCGGCGACTTCGATGCCCTTGATGACGAAATGCTTGCGGAAGAAATCGTGGTGCACGGCGCTTTCGTGGAATTGCTGCGGCGTCAGCACCGCCGAGAAGATCGGCACTTCGGTTTTCAGCTGCACGTCCATCAGCGCCTTGATCACGGTGTCGGCGACGAATTCGTGGCGGTAGATGCCGCCATCGACCACCAGCCCCGCCGCCACGATCGCGGTGTAACGCCGCGTCTTGGCGAGCAACTGCGCATGCAGGGGTATCTCGAACGAGCCCGGCACCTCGAACAGATCGACCTGCGCGCGCGAGATATGCCGCGCCTCGATCTCTTCGAGGAAGGCGATGCGGCATTCCTCGACCACGTCGCGGTGCCAGGACGCCTGCACGAAGGCGACCCGCTGCGGCTTGACGAAACGCGGATGCACGGGCGCCGGCGGGCGCTCGGGCGTGTCGGGAACCCTAATCTCGGATTCCACTGTTTGGGCTTCTTGGATTTGGGCTTCAGGCTCTTGCAACATCTGATTCATGGCTTTCCTCTTTCAGGACCAGAATCAGGGCACACGGAACGACGATTGACCCACGCAAACGCGCGGGCCGCCGCAACCGTTCTCTTTCATCCGGACTTTAACCGTCGGCTTCGGAATCACACCGAATCTGCTGACCCTTCTTCCCCGTGGAAGTCCGAGAAGAAGGCGCTCGCGGGCTTGGGCTACGTCACCCTTACCGCCGGTGGGGATTTTCACCCCGCCCTGAGAACATCGGCCGCCCGGAATGGACGACCTGTCGGCAAATATGACCAAAGGCCGCGGCATCGGCAAGCACCATCAGCACCGGGAATCTGCATGATCCCCATGACGGCGGGACAGGGCAGGCTCCGCTTCTCCCTCTCCCCGCGCTTTGCGGGGAGAGGGTTGGGGTGAGGGGCCCTTCCGCACGGTTGGTGCGAATTGAAAGACCTGTACCCCCTCACCCGGATCGCATCTTCGATGCGATCCGACCTCCCCCCGCAAGCGGGGCGAGGTAAGCAAGAGAACACCGACCACTCAAATTCAATCCTAAGCCGCCTTTTGCGCCGCCTTGATCAGGTCGAGGATCTCCTCAAGCCGCGCGGTGATGTCGCTAGTTTCCAACAGCTCTTGCCGCTGCTCGATGCTGACCGGCAGCAGCGGCGCCACGGTGTCGGCGAGCAGGCTGGGGTCGCCGATGTCGGGAAGGTGGAGACGCGCCTGAAGCTGCGGCGGCACGTGAGAGTAATCGACGTTGGCAAACATCCGGTAGGCATCGAGGACGAGGCGTGACAGCAGGACGGCCTTGTCGGTCTGGCCGTTGCTCTCTTCGATCGGCGCGATCTCGGCCGCCAGGAATTCGTCCGCGACCGCCTTGCCGACCGCGGCGCGTTCGAGGCCGGAGATCGCCAGCTTGAGCGTTCCGTCGGTCAGCACCACGCGATTGATCACGGCCGCGGTGACGCCGACCGGATAGAGCGCGTCCAGTTGCGGATCGTCGTCGGCCGAGCGCCGCTGCGTGACCACGAACACGCGGCGGTCCGTCGCCAGCGCGCGCTCGATGGCGCGCCGGGTTTTTTCGCGCCCGACGAAAATCGGCGCGACCATCTGTGGAAACACCACGAGGTCCCGCATCGGCACGATCGGGATGCCCGCGGTTATCGAATTTGTTGCCGCGGCCGGCATGAGCGGAGGCAGGCTCGACTCAATTCGCGCGGCGAGATGATTCCAGTCGGGCAGGCCCAACGTCCTGGCGACAAGTTCCAGGCTTTCGCTGTGGGTGAGAGAAACCGATTTGGCCTTGAGAGCCTCGCGCAACGAATGCGCCATAGCCTTGGCATCGCGAAAATCGCGCATGGGATACGTCCTCTGCATTGGCGAACAAGGTGTGTCAGGCGCTTGCGTTACTGACTCGTTCGCTGGGCAAAGGAGGCCTCGAACGGCTCGATACGTTCACCGTACCCTCGAAGGGGCGCAAGCAGCGGGTCGTATCCACCCTGTGGAAAAATATGCGCTTAGGCAGAAGCGGCTGTCAATTCAGGTTAAGAAAAAATTAACCATTGTGGCGGGCCGGTGCTCTTCCGGTGGCGGCCGACTCCAATCCACAGAATCCGATTCCGATTTGTTCTCAAATTAATAATTACGACCGCGAAGAGCTGTGGACGGCCCGCGCATTGGCTGTGGACGGACTCTGGGGTCGGTTGCGCAGATTCCGCAAATCACATCACTTGAGCCGGCAAGCCTCGGGACGATCAAGAACAAGGTCAGGAACGATCAGGGGATTGCAGTCGGCAGCGACGCACCACCTCCCGCGCCCGCCGGTCCCCGTTGTGCGTATCAACTCACGTGAAATGGCAAGGTCGAGACGGAATGTCGCTCCTCGAAGGCATTATCGATTCCCCGAACAACCCGCTCGCGGTTGTCGAGGACATCGCCACCGACAATAACTGGGCGTATGAGCGTTCCGGCGAAGACGAGGTGACCATCGTCTCCAAGGGCGACTGGACCGACTATCAGCTCTCCTTTACCTGGATGGCCGAGATCGAGGCGCTGCATCTGGCCTGCGCCTTCGACATGAAGATTCCACCCGCGCGCCGGCCCGAGGTGCAGCGGCTGATCGCTGCGATCAACGAGCAATTGTGGATCGGCCATTTCGACATCTGGACCCACACCGGCATGATCATGTACCGGCAGGCGCTGGTGTTGCCGAACGGGCTCACCGCCTCGACCGCGCAATGCGAAGCCATGCTGGTCGGCGCCATCCACGCCTGCGAACGCTATTACCCCGCGTTCCAGTTCGTGGTCTGGGCCGGCAAGACCGCCGCGGAAGCCATGAGCGCCGCGATGTTTGATACTGAGGGCGAGGCGTAGGCGCCTTAGCCCGAACCGCCTCCACATATTCGGTGTCGTCCCGGCCTTGAGCCGGGACCCAAACGCCGTGACGTCAATGGCTAAAGCAAACTGCTTGTGGCCTGTCCTTCGCTTCACTAGAACCGCTGGTGGTTATGGGTCCCGGCTCAAGGCCGGGACGACAGCGAATTCGTGGTGATCACCTTGAACACAACCAACGCACTCAAAAACGTCCACGGCACCATCGCGCTCGCGGGCGCCGGCAAGATGGGCGGCGCGATGCTGACCGGCTGGCTGGCGCAGGGGCTCGATCCCCAGCGCGTCGTGGTGATCGAGCCGCATCCCGCCAGCGAGATCAACGCGCTGGCGGCGCAAGGCATCCGCCTCAACCCGGCGCCAAAGGATGTCGGCGAGGTCGATACGCTGGTGGTGGCGGTGAAGCCGCAATCCTTTCGCGAAGCCGGTGCGGCGCTGAAGGCTTTCGTAGGATCGTCGACGCTGGTGGTCTCGATCATGGCGGGCACGACGATTGCCGTGCTTGAATCCATCGTCGGCGGCAGCGTGGTTCGCGCCATGCCGAATACGCCAGCCGCGATCGGCCGCGGCATCACGGTTGCGGTCGCCGCCAAGAAAGTCAGCGCCGCGCAGCGCGCGATCGCCGACGCGCTGCTGCGCGCGACGGGCTCGGTCGAATGGGTCGACAAGGAAGGCCTGATGGACGCGGTGACGGCGGTGTCCGGCTCGGGGCCGGCTTACGTGTTCCTGCTCGCCGAAGAACTCGCGCGCGCCGGTGTCGCCGCTGGCCTGCCGGAGGAACTGGCGACCAAGCTCGCCCGCGAAACCGTCGCCGGCTCCGGCGAGCTGCTGCACCGCTCGGACCTGTCGTCGGCGACCTTGCGCCAGAACGTCACCTCGCCCGGCGGCACCACCGCGGCAGCGCTCGAAGTGCTGATGGGTTCTGACGGAATGCAGAAGCTAATGACGCGCGCGGTGGCCGCGGCGACGCAGCGCTCGAAGGACCTGGCGAAGTAGTCTTTACTGTCATTGGCGGGCACAGCCGTCTGAAGGACGGCGTCGCTTCCGCTCGCCTATGCCCGGCAATCCATCGTCTTCGATTAGACTCTTCCGAAGAGGGATGGATGCGCGGGTCAAGCCCGCGCATGACAAGCGAGCGCTCTACTTCACACCCAACCGCTTATTAAACATCTCGACATTGACGAGGCCGCGGGCGTGGCGGCCGTCGCCGATCTTGCGCTCGCCCTCAAAGGCCTCGACCTCGAAGCGGATCACGCGGCGTTCCACCGCGACCACTTTCGCCGTGGTCCGCACCAATGAGCCGACCAGCGAAGCGCCGATATGGCGGATATCGACTTCGGTGCCAACAGTGATCCAGCCCGGCTGAAGATGGCCCCGGACGGCGTCACCCGATGCCATCTCCATTTCCAGGATCATCATCGGCGTCGCATAGACCATCGGCATATCGGGCACGAAATGCCCGACCGTGCGCTCCGGCGGCACCACCAGGGTGCGCTCGGCGCTCATGCCGATCTTTATGATTTCGCGTGCGTCCATGGATCGTTTCCACAAAACCGGTGTCGTCCCGGCCTTGAGCCGGGACCCATAACCACAAATGTCAATTGTAGCAGCTAGCTGGAGCTCCAGCTTTGCCTACAATCAATGCCGGTGGTTATGGGTCCCTGCGTTCGCAGGGACGACGGATGAAACTACTTCTTCGCCGCGGCCGCGCGTTCGACGAACGTCTTGCCGCCCTTCATCTTGTGGGCCAGCGGCGCCTCGTTGATCTGGATCACGACCGCGTCGGCGTCGACGCCAAGGTTCTTGACCAGCGCCTGCGTGATGTCGCGCATCATGCCGGCCTTCTGCTCGTCGGTGCGGCCGGCGGCCATGCTCACGGTAATCTCGGGCATTATTATACTCCCATTGTTCTTGTTTCACTCGCCGTCATCGCCGGGCATAGCCGTCTGAAGGACGGCGTCGCTTCCGCTCGCCTATGCCCGGCAATCCATCCCTTTTCAAGGAAGATGGATACGCGGGTCAAGCCCGCGTATGACAAACCTAGTTCCACTTCACGTCATGGCGCGCCAAAACTTCGCGCACGGCATCGACGAGCTTGCTTGCATCGACCTCGTATTGGGCCTCGGACTGCTTCTTCAGATATTCCTCGCGGTCCTTGATCTCGGTCAGGCCCGCCCCGAGGATGAGATCCTTGAGTTGAACCTTGCCGTTCGCCCGCTCGTCCGAGCCCTGGATGATCGCGCAGGGCGCGTTGCGGCGGTCGGCATATTTCATCTGCTGGCCGAGGCTGTGCTTCGGGTTTCCAAGATATAGTTCCGCGCGGATACCAGCGTTGCGCAGCGTCGCGACCATTTTCTGGTAATCGGCGATTTCGCCGCCGAACACGGTGACGACAACAGGCCCGACAGCGGGCTTGGTATCGACCTTGCCGATCAGTGTCAGCGCCGCCTGCAGCCGAGACACGCCGATGGAGAAGCCGGTTGCAGGAACGGGTTCGCCGCGGAAGCGCGAGACCAGCCCATCGTAACGTCCGCCGCCGCCGACCGAGCCGAAACGCACGGGACGGCCCTTTTCGTCTTTGGTCTCCAGCAGCAGCTCAACTTCGTAGACTGCACCGGTGTAATATTCGAGACCGCGGACGACGGAAGGATCGATACGGATGCGATCCGATGCGTAACCGGATGCTGTGACCAGTTTGGCAATCTCCTCCAACTCGCTGACGCCGGCCTGACCCACGTCGCTCTTGGCGAGATAAACATCGGCGGCGGCAATTGCCTCTTTCCAGTCGTCGCGTTTTTGCGTGACGGCCAAAACGATGTCGGCATCCGCGGCGCTTAGGCCGGCTCCGTTTGTGAAGTCGCCCTTGCCTTCTTCGCCTCCATCCCATCGTCCGGGACCGAGCAACTTGCGAACTTCGTCGGCGGAAAATTTGTCGAGCTTGTCGATAGCGCGCAGCACCGTGAGCCGGCATCCGGCATTCTCCTCGCCGCCGAGACCGATCGCTTCGAGCGCCCCGTCGAGCACCTTGCGGTTGTTGACCTTCACCACATAGCTGCCGCGGGGAATGCCGAGCGCTTCCATGGTGTCTGCCGCCATCATGCACATCTCGGCATCGGCGGCCGGCGTCGGCGCGCCGACGGTGTCGGCGTCGAACTGCATGAATTGGCGGAAGCGCCCCGGACCCGGCTTCTCGTTACGGAACACCCACCCGAAACGATAGGAACGATAGGGCTTCGGCAACGAGTCAAAATTCTCCGCGACATAGCGCGCCAGCGGCGCGGTCAAATCGTAGCGCAGGCTGATCCACTGCTCGTCGTCGTCCTGGAACGAGAACACGCCCTCGTTCGGCCGGTCCTGGTCGGGCAGGAATTTGCCGAGCGCGTCGGTGTATTCCATCGCCGGGGTTTCCACCGGCTCAAAGCCGTAGCGCTCATAGACTTCGCGGATTTTCTCGACCATCTGCCGCGTCGCCGAGATCGCGGCGGGACCGCGATCCTCCAGCCCGCGCGGCAGGCGCGCCTTCAGCTTCTGGGGTTTCTTGGATTTGTCGGCCATGGGCGGCGTTGCAACTTGTGTGGGGTGGGCAAAGCCGCTTGGCGCCGCGCTCACCGGGAAAAACAGGGTGGGCTCGTTTCGCTCGGCCCATCCCACGCACTTAGCCCACCGGGCCGGTTTTGACCAGAACGTCCTGCCCGGCGTCTAAGGGGTTTCCATCCTGGCGCGTAGCGCGTCGGCGTCGGCCTTCGACATCTTCTTCAGCATCGGCCGGATGGTCTCGCCGCCGACGATCTTGCCGTTCCGCAAGAACATCCAATCCGAGATGTCGGCCTCCCTGAACTCAGCCAGGTCGCCGGCCCGCTTACCCAGCAAATGGCGCGGCGCATTGGCGAACCTGCCCGAATAGCGGCCGTTTCCAATCTTCTTCACCTCGGCCATCCAGATGTGTTCGCCGCTGTTGTTCGGATATGGAAAACGCGCCTTGAGAGAGTGACCGGTCTCCGACGGTTTGGGCGCGTCGTAGGAGGCCCAGAATTTCGGCAGCATGGAACGCGCCTGCGCGATCGCGGCATTGATCTCCGGGTCGCCGTTGCGAAAGTCGATCACGGGGGAGCGGTCTTCGGCCCTGACACTCGTTGTGGGGGAGCCGAGAAGCGCAAGTGCCGCCGCGAAGGCGGCCGCCACGACGCATTTCGAGCATGTTGAGAGGGTTGAGGTCATTTTCACCATTCCACGAACCGCTATCCGCAAATCCGGGAGTTGGTCGCGCAAAGCCGCGAAACAGTTCATGGCCGGGCAGAGGCAAAGGGCAGCGCTTTGAAAGTTGCTCCGACGTTCCCCGGATGCTGCGCAGCGCGCCGCAGGCGTGGTGCGCTGCTGATCCGGGGTCCATCTATGTCTACGCATGGGTCCCGGCTCTGCGGCGCAGCGTTACACGCTGCACCGCGTCCGGGACACGGAAAGCGCCCTACGCCGCCACCGCCTTACCCTTGGGCTGCACTTCGGCCGTAAAGTCCGCCATCAGCTGTTCCGAAATCTTGCCGGGCGTGAACTTCCACTCGGCGATGTCAGCCACCGGGGTGATTTCGGCGGCGGTGCCGGTGATGAAGCACTCGGTGAAAACAGAGAGTTCGTCCGGCATGATGCGGCGTTCGATCACTTCGATGCCGCGACGCTGCGCGAGATCGATCGCGGTGGCGCGGGTGATGCCGGCGAGGAAGCAGTCGGCGATCGGCGTGTGGATCTTGCCATCGGCGATGAAGAAGATGTTGGCGCCGGTGCATTCGGCGACCCGCCCCTGCCAGTCCAGCATCATGGCGTCGGCATAGCCGGCACGCTCCGCTCTGTGCTTTGAGATGGTGCAGATCATGTAGAGACCGGAGGCCTTGGCCATCGCCGGAATCGTCATCGGATCGGGGCGCCTGTATTCGGCAAGGCACATGCGGATGCCCTTCATCTTGGTGGCCGGATCGAAATAGCTCGGCCAATCCCAGGCGGCGATCGCCAGATGAATGGTGTTTGATGACGCCGACACGCCCATCATCTCCGAACCGCGCCAGGCGATCGGGCGGAGATAGGCGTCAGGCAGATTGTTGCTGTCGATCACGAGCTGCTTGGCGGCATCGATCTCGGCGACCGAATACGGAATCTCGAAATCCAGGATGTTGGCCGAGCTCTTCAGGCGCTCGGAATGTTCCGTGCTCTTGAACACCCTGCCGCCATAGGCGCGCTCGCCCTCGAACACGCAACTCGCGTAATGCAGCCCGTGGGTCAGCACATGGACGTTGGCGTCAGCCCACGGCACGAGCTTGCCATCGTACCAGATGACACCATCGATTTTGTCGAAGGAAATTCCCATGGCCTCTCTCCCAGTTTGACCGCGCACGCGCGCGCGACTCCGCGAGGCGCGCGCGGCCCCGTGCTCAGGTCGAAAAAACGTTGCTTGTCTCAGAGGCGGCGGATTCCGCCGCCGGTTACAGGACCTTTCGGATCCACTCGTGCGGGTCTTCCGCACGGCCGTACTGGATGTCGACCAGCTTCTTGCGCATCCCCATCGCGACGGGGCCGGCAGCGCCGCCGCTGATGAGGAAATCGCCGCTCGCCGAACATACCTTGCCGATCGGCGAGATCACCGCCGCGGTGCCGCAGGCAAAGGCTTCTTTCAGCTTTCCGCTGGCGGCGTCGCTGCGCCACTGGTCGATCGTGTAGAGCTCCTCACGCACGCGCGCGCCGGAATCCTTTGCCAGCGCAATGATCGAATCGCGGGTAATGCCGGGCAGGATGGTGCCGAGCGGCGGCGTCAGCAGCGAGCCGTCGTCAAACACGAAGAACACGTTCATGCCGCCCAGTTCCTCGATGTAGCGGCGCTCGACCGCATCGAGGAAAACCACCTGATCGCAGCCGCGATCGATCGCCTCGGCCTGCGCCCGCAGGCTGGCGGCGTAATTGCCGCCGCATTTGACGGCGCCGGTGCCGCCGATCGCGGCGCGCGTGTAGTTCTCCGACACCCAGATCGACACCGGCGCAGGTCCACCCTTGAAATAGGAGCCGACCGGCGAGGCGATGACGGCGAAGATGTACTCGGAAGAAGGCTTGACGCCGAGAAAGGTCTCGCTCGCGATCATGAAGGGCCGCAAATAGAGGCTGCCCTCGCCGCCTGGTATCCAGGCGCTGTCGATGCGCACGAGCTGCTCGACCGCTTCGATGAAGACGTCCTCAGGGATCGGCGCCATCGCCATGCGCTCGGCCGAATTCCTGAAGCGCCTCGCATTGGCGTCAGGGCGGAACAGGTTCACGCCGTTGTCGCGCTTGTAAGCCTTGAGGCCCTCGAAAATCTCCTGCGCGTAGTGCAGGACAGCGGCGGCCGGATCGAGCGGAAAATTGGCGCGGGATTCGACCCGCGCGTCATGCCAGCCCTTGGCCTGATTGTAGCGGACGATCGCCATGTGGTCGGTGAAGACCCGGCCGAAGCCGGGGTCCACGAGCTTTGCCGCGCGCTCCTTTTCGGACGTCGGATTGGTCGCAGGCTGGATGTCGAATTTCAAACTCATGGTCTTGCTTCCCGCCCTTGCTTCCTGCTGTCGGAACCGGTGCGTTTCCTGGCGCAGGCCTGTTTCGTCAAGCCTGCTTGCTTGATTGGTCCGGACTTCACCACCACCGGCCTTGCCGCTGGTTTCCATCGCTGGCAAGTCCCTTGAGGACACGCTTTTGCGGAGTGCCGAAGTCCAGTATGTTTGCGCAAATGCCGCTCGACAATCGCACGGTAGTCCAATTCGCGGCCGTTGCCGCCATCGCTGGCCTACTCCGGTCGTTCCTAACGTTGCCAAGGCCGAAACGACTTAAAGTTTCGTCGTGGCTGGCAGTTTTGTAACATTGAACCCAAGATATGTCAACATGACTGACATAAATTTCTCAAGGCCTGCCGGCGACCCCGATTCGAAGGGGCCTGACGGCGTGTCCCCGCCCCCGCGCGCCGGCGAATTGCGCTGGGATATCATCGAGCTTCTGTTCTTCGCCTATCGCGACTTCGTCGGCGACGCCGACCATGAGCTCGAGGCGTTCGGGTTCGGCCGCGCCCATCACCGGGTGATGCATTTCGTCCACCGCTACCCCGGTCTCAAGGTCGCCGACCTCCTGGACGTATTGCGCATCACCAAGCAGTCGCTGGGCCGGGTGCTCAAGCAATTGCTGGACGAAGGCTATATCGTGCAGAAGACCGGCAATAACGACCGCAGGCAGCGCCTTCTTTACGCCACCCCGAAGGGCGAGGCCCTGGTGGCGAAGCTCGCCGGGCTGCAGACCGATCGCATCAACCGCGCCATGCAGGATATCGATCCCGCCGGCCAGGAAACGGTGCGGCAGTTTCTGCGCGCGATGATCGATCGCGACGACCCGGACAAGGTGCTGGAGACGATCTTCGGCAGCGGAAAGAAGCCAAGGGAGTGACTGTGGCCCAAGGAACCCCGAACGGAATTCCAAACGCAACTGCCAACCCTACCATTGCCGCAGCCTCCGCGCGGACGCCGCGGCAAATGGCCGACGACGCCCCGCATCTGCTGCTGGTCGATGACGACCGCCGTATCCGCGACTTGCTGTCGCGCTTCCTGTCCGGCGAGGGCTATCGCGTCACGACCGCGGCGAGCGCCACCGACGCCCGCGCCAAGCTGCTCGGCCTGCATTTCGATCTCCTGATCCTCGACGTCATGATGCCCGGCGAAACCGGCTTCGATCTCGCCCGCTTCATCCGCACCTCCTCCTCGGTGCCGATCATCATGCTGACGGCGCGCCATGAGGCGGAAGCCCGCATCGAAGGCCTGCAGATCGGCGCCGACGATTATGTGGCCAAGCCGTTCGAGCCGCGCGAACTGGTCTTGCGGATCGGCAACATCCTGAAGCGCACCGCAACGCCGGCAGTGGAAGCGCTGGAGCAGATCGCATTCGGGCCCTACGTCTATCATCTCGAACGCGGCGAGCTGCGCGAGGGCGACGAGATCATCCACCTGACGGACCGCGAACGCGAAATGCTGCGCATCCTCAGCCTGAGCCCCGGCGAAACCGTGCCGCGCGCGGCGCTGACCGGCGGCGGCACCGTCAACGAGCGCGCCGTCGACGTGCAGATCAACCGGCTGCGCCGCAAGATCGAAAAAGATCCGGCCAATCCGTTGTTCCTGCAGGCGGTGCGCGGCATCGGCTATCGCCTGGTGGCGTCGCCGTGAGCCAAACGAACCAAGCGCGATGAGCACGCTCGACACCGGCCTCACGCTGATCCGCACCGCCGCAGGCCGGGTCTCCAAGGTCAATGGCTGGATGGGCAACGCGTTCAAGGGCTGGATGCCGACCGGCCTCTACGCCCGCGCGCTTTTGATCATGATCGTGCCGATGGTGGTGCTGCAGACCGTGGTCGCGTTCGTGTTCATGGAGCGGCACTGGAACACGGTGACGCGGCGCCTGTCGGCTGCCGTGGTGCAAGATATCGCCAGCCTGATCGACGTCTACAAGGGTTATCCGCAGGACAAGGAACGCGCGCAGCTGCGCCGTATCGGGCAACGGCTGCAATTGGTGGTCGATTTTCTCCCCGTCGGCGACATGCCGCCGCCCGGGCCGAAACCGTTCTTCTCGCTGCTCGACCAGACGCTCTCGGTTCAGATCGGCCGCCAGATCGGCCGGCCGTTCTGGATCGATACCGTGGGCAAATCCAACCTCGTTGAAATCCGTATTCAGCTCGACGACGCGGTGATGCGCATCTTCGCGCAAAGAAGTGCGGCCTATGCCTCCAATTCTGAGATCTTCATCTTCTGGATGCTGGGAACGTCCTCGATCCTGTTGATCGTCGCGGTGCTGTTCCTGCGCAACCAGATCAGGCCGATCCTGCGGCTCGCCGACGCCGCCGAAAGTTTCGGCAAGGGCCGCGAGGCGCCGAACTTCCGTCCCCGCGGCGCGCGGGAAGTGCGGCGCGCGGCGCAGGCGTTCCTGGAGATGAAGGCGCGCATCGAGCGCTCGATCGAGCAACGCACCGCGATGCTTGCCGGCGTCAGCCACGATCTGCGCACCATCCTGACCCGCTTCAAGCTCGAACTCGCGCTGATCGGCGACAGCCCCGAGGTCGACGGCATGCGCAAGGACGTCGACGAGATGTCCGGCATGCTCGAGGCCTATCTCGCCTTTGCCCGCGGCGACAGCGGCGAGGTCGCGCAGCCGACCGACATGTCGATGGCGCTGGAGGAATTGCGCGGCGATGCCGAGCGCCACGGCCATACCGCCACGGTGGCGTTCCACGGCCTGCCGGTGGTGACCGTCAAACCGGCCTCGTTCAAGCGCTGCCTTGCCAACCTCGTCTCCAACGCCGCGCGGCACGCCAATACGATTTCGATCACCGGCCATCGCGACCACCGCTATCTGACGGTCACGATCGACGACGACGGACCGGGCATTCCGGCCAACATGCGCGAGGAAGTGTTCAAGCCGTTCCTGCGGCTCGACGACGCCCGCAACCAGGACGAAGGCGGCACCGGCCTCGGCCTTGCGATCGCCCGCGACATCGCCCGCTCGCATGGCGGCGACATCACGCTCGGCGACAGTCCGATGGGTGGCTTGCGCGCGGCGGTCAGGGTGCCGGTGTAGGAAAGAAAGAACGTTGTCGTCCCTGCGAACGAACGCAGGGACCCATAACCACCAGCGGATGTTGGTTTTATCGGCTGATCGTCATCTTCCTTTTTCGACAATATCGGCCGCGGAGTATGGGTCCCCCGATGCGCAATTGCGCATCTGAGCGTTCGCAGGGACGACAATTCACCGCGACAGAACTCTGCGGCATCGTCACTCTGCGGCCTCCTTACTTCGGCAGCTGCTTCGGCAGCAGGCCCTTCAGCTTTTCCATGTCCTTGAGATTTATCTTCATGCCGCCGGGCATGATGATGTCGCCGGGCTTTTGATCGGCCTTGCAGGCGCCGAGCCACTTCGCCTCGATCGTGGTCGTGGAATCGCGCGGCACGCCGGCCGGAGCGCCCGTGGTGTTCGAGGTCGACTTCACGGTGTAGGCGGAGCTGAAATCGCCAGTGATCTCGGCACGCGATTTGACCGACATGCCGCCGGAGCCGCAGACGGAATCGGTGACGTAGCCGGTCGCGGTCTTCTGGGTATCGTTTTTCGAGCAGACGTCCTTGGCCATCGGCGAGAACGAGGTGCTCATATCCTTGTCGGTGGTCGCGTCGGTGCACTGCTGCATCGTCATCTCGGGCACCGGCGAGCCGGTCTGCACCACCTTCATTTCCCACAGGCCGGCCTTGCGCACCGGCAGCTCGACGGCGCTGGCATGGCTCGCAGGCCACACCGCGAGCAGGCCAAGCGCCAAACAAAATGAATGAAGCTGTCGCGCCATGCTCGCGCCCCCTGGTGGTTCAGGCGTTCAGGTCCGGCTCAGTAGAGCGTGCGCAGCGGCCGGGCGTGAGTCCCATAGGGCACCCAGCGGCAGGCGAAGGAGACGTATCCGCCCTCATAGGGCTGCACTGCCAGGAATTTCACCACCTTGCCGTAACCGGCGCAGTGATCGACCGCGAGCTGGCGTGCATCCGCCTGTCTCGCCAGCGAATAGGCGACAATGCCGCCGGTATCATTGCCCTTGAACGGCGGCACCCAGTCGGCCTGTGCCGGCGCAGCCGACAGCAACCCGCACATCGCAACCAGGCACGCGGCCCCAATTCTTTGCATCGCAGACTCCATTCGCTGGGGCCACCATAGAGTGCGCCGGCGGCCGTGAAAAGAATGGGTTACGGCCGGACCTCGACTTGCCTGCAAGGTGTTGCCGCGCTGCACTTGACCTCGTCCGGGCTTCACGGCACGGTCCTAAGGGTTGGATGACCAGCGGAATTCCCATGCGCACCCTCTTCACATCGTTGAAAACCCTCGGCCTGGCCGCGTCGCTCGCTGTCCTGGCATTCGGCCAGTCGGCGCAGGCCGCCAATCCGCTGGAATTGAATTTCTGGCTGTCCGGTCCCCGGTATGACGGGCGCGTTGCGCCGTGCGAATCGGCGCTGCCGACCATCATTTCGCAGTTCCGCGAGAAGGAAAGCACCTTCTGGAATTCGCCCCTGACCATCACCTCCTATGGCCGGATCCACGAAACCACGTTCCGGCCCTGGCAATCCGACAACATTCCGCGCCGCTATTGCACCGGCGACGTGATGCTGAGCGACGGCAAGGTGCGCAACGTGCACTATTCGATCGTCGAGGATGGCGGCTTTGCCGGCTTCGGCCAGGGTGTCGAATGGTGCGTCACCGGGCTGGACCGTAACTGGGCCTATAACCCCGGCTGCAAGGCTGCGCGGCCTTAAGCTTAGCCTAAGCTCCCTGCCTGGGTTTTTCGATCGCGGTGGCCGGCGCCACCCGATTCGCGCTAACGCCATTTTTGTTCTTGAAATGTTCCGGCTCCCTGCTAGGCTAGGGTAATTGAGTACGTCATGCTTTGCGAGTAAGGGAGCGTTTGATGTTTCCATCAGTCATTGTTTCGCGGCTGCTGATTTCGCTGGCACTTGTCTTGGTCACCGCGGGCCACGCCGCCGCGCAGGACCGCCGGCAGAACGCCCCTGGCGAGTTCGATTTCTACGTGCTGGCCCTGTCGTGGTCGCCCTCCTTCTGCGAGGCGGCCTCCGAACGCGGCAATAGCGGCCGTTCTGCGCAGATCCAGTGCGAGCGCCCGTTTTCCTTCGTGGTCCACGGCCTGTGGCCGCAATATGAGCGCGGCTTTCCCGAATATTGCCAGCGGCCGTCGCCCCGTCTCGACCGCAACGTCATGTCGTCGATGCTGGACCTGATGCCGGCGCCCGGGCTGATCTTCAACGAGTGGGACAAGCATGGCACCTGTTCCGGCCTTGGCGCGCGTGCCTATTTCGAGAACATCCGCAAAGCCCGCGCCGCGGTGAAGATCCCCGAGGAATTCCTGCAATTGTCGGAATCGAAGACGATCGCCCCCGAGGCGCTCGAGGCAGCCTTTATCAAGGTCAATCCCGGCCTGAGCAGCTCGGCGATTTCGGTCGTCTGCAGCAGCCGGCGCCTCAGCGAAGTTAGGGTCTGCATGAGCAAGGACCTGCAATTCCGCTCCTGCGAAGAAATCGACCGCCGCGCCTGCCGCCGCGACGAGGTCGTGATGCCGCCGGTGCGGGGGAGTTAAAACCTCCCTCGCCGTCATGCCCGGGCAGAAGCGCGAAGCGCGTCTTCGCGCTAGATGACCCGGGCATCCACGTCTTCCTTCGTCTGGTGTTCAAAGACGTGGATGGCCGGGAGCGCAGACAAGTTTACGTAGTCTGCGCAGCAGACTTACTATGCCCGGCCATGACGAGTAGAAGACGTAGACGTCTTCTCCAACGGCTCTTGAATTTCTCATCATGAACTACCGACACGCCTTTCATGCCGGCGGCTTTGCCGATGTCATCAAGCACATCGTGCTGGTGCGGATGCTGACCTATCTGCAGGAAAAACCTGCAGCCTTTCGCGTCATCGACACCCATGCCGGCGCCGGGCGCTACGATCTGTCCGGTGATGAGGCCCGCCGCAGCGGCGAATGGCTGACCGGCATCGCGCGGGTGATGCAGGCGCGGTTCTCGGAAAATGCGTTGCCGCTGGTGGCGCCCTATCTCGACATCGTCAGGGCCTTCAACGCGCAAGCCGAGCTGAAAGCCTATCCCGGATCGCCCTTGATCGCGCGCGCGCTGCTGCGGCCGCAGGACCGCCTCACGGCATGCGAGATCGAGCCGAAAGCCCACAAGCAATTGATCGATGCGCTGCGCCGCGACACCCAGGCCCGGGTGGTCGATCTCGACGGCTGGACGGCGTTGCCGGCCTTCGTGCCGCCGAACGAGCGGCGCGGCCTGGTGCTGATCGACCCTTCGTTCGAGCAAAAGGACGAGTTCGAAAAGCTCGCCGACGGCTTTGCGGAGGCCTATGCGAAGTGGCCGACCGGCAGCTATCTGCTGTGGTATCCGGTCAAAAGCCGGCGCATCACCGACGGCCTGGCGCGGCATGTCGCCGCTGTGGCTGAGACCGGCAAGCCGGCCGGGAAATGTCTGCGGCTCGAATTCAGCGTCGCACCGCAGCAGGCCGGCGGTCCCCTCACCTCAACCGGGCTTCTGATCGTCAACCCGCCGTGGACGCTGGCGGGCGAGCTGAAGACCATTTTACCCGAACTGGAAAAACCGCTCGGCCAGGGCGGCGCCGGCCGGTTCAGGCTTGAGACGCCCAAACCTTGAAGGCTCCTTGAATGCAAGCCTTGAATGCAAACCTTTGGGGGTAAGCCTTCAAGGCAGTGCATCGGGCTGAAAAGTGCGATTGAGCCATAGTCAATTTGCGCGGAACCGTATTATGCTCGGCCGTTATGACTGGCTTTACGTTCCGCTTCCGCGAATGGTTGCGGCGGAGTGATCAAGGCCTAAAAAAATCCAGACTGATCGGTGCGTGACCCGATCGGTTCAGGTGGCCAAGCTTCCGGCAGCGAATGTCCGGTCGGCCGATACGCGAATTGCGCGTAGCGGCGGAGCAATACGGGGAGGAGTTTTCCCGATGGCCATGACTGGTACAGTCAAGTTCTTCAATGGAGAACGTGGCTACGGCTTCATCAAGCCCGATGACGGCGGTCGCGACGTGTTCGTTCACATCACTGCCGTCGAGCGGGCCGGATTGAAGGATTTGACTGAAGGACAGCGCATTACATTCGAGGTCGAACCGGACAAGAAGGGCAAAGGCCCCAAGGCGGTCAACCTGGTGATTTCATCGTAAGCTGACGCGTGAGCTGAAGCTTGGCGGTGAAAGCGGACTGAAGTTTTGCCTGCACCAAATCCCGCTGAGCGCGAGGCGCGCCTCAGAACGTGGAGGCGTGCATGATGTGGCCGGCACGCGCCGGTGCCGTACGTTCGCTCTCGGGGAAGAAGCGCGCCGCGATCCTGTCAGGGCCGACATCATCGACATGCCGAAAGCCGGTCGCGCTCATGCGGGCGCAAAGCGATGCGGTATCGAAATAGCTCTGAAGGCTTTCGCCAACCGCGGCCACCCGCTCGGCAAGCGCTTGATGCGCGGCGCGGCCGGCCGGTGCGACCGAGCTTGCGGGATTGACATAGTCGAACACCACTTCAGCACCGCCTTCGAGCTGCGCGATATAGCCGAGCGTCGAGAACACCGCCGTCTCGGTCAGATAAGGCACCACGCCGAGCCAGCTGAAGAAGCTGCGTTTGGCGGCGACAAAGCCTGCGGCGTCCAGCGCTTCGGCCAATGTCTGCCGTTCGAAATCTATCGCGACATAGGTCAGCGTGTCCGGCACGGCGATCGTCGCGGCGGCCAGCATGTCGCGCTTGCGTACTTGCGTGGCGGGAAAATCGACCTCGAAAATTCGCAGGCCACCCGCGAGCGGCGTCCGGTAGGCGAGCGTATCGAGCCCTGCGCCGAGCACCACGAGCTGCGTCGCTCCATTATTCACCGCTTCCGTCAGCGCTTCTTCCGAGATGCGCGAGCGCGCGGCGATGAACCAGCGCAAGCGTGGCCCGGACGTGTGGGCCCGGGCATGGTCGAGCGAGACCTGGATATCGTCGCCGAGAATGCGTAACGCCAGCGGATCCCAAAGGATCGATGCGTTATCCAGCACCTGATGCGCCGCGCGCAAACGGGCGGCGCCCAACGCGGTCAGACTTGGCTGCCCCGGCTGCATCGACGAATTCTAGGCGTGCCGCCGCGCACTGTCCACGAGACAAAAAAATCCCGGCGGCTTGGCGCCGCCGGGAGGCTGCAACAGATGGTTTCTTTGCGTTTTCTTGATCTCAGAAGCGATAATTCACGCCGGCGCGGATCAGCCCGAAGCTGTAGCCGTTCGATGCTCCGGTGATGACAAAATTGGTGTTGGAGAGGTCGACATAGAGATATTCGACCTTGGCGCTCCAGTTCGGCGCAAAGCCCATTTCAGCGCCAACGCCGGCGGTCCAGCCCGCCGTGGTGTGGGATTCCGACAGGCCGAACGTGGTGGCGCGCAGTTCGCCGAATGCAAGACCGCCGGTGCCGTAGAACATCACGTTGTTGAACGCGTAGCCGACCCGGCCGCGCAGCGTGCCGAACCAGGGGTTGGAGAACTTCCACGGCGCGAAGGTGTCGGCCGCGCCGGTCGCGTTGATATCGCCCTCGAGGCCGAACACCCACGGCCCGTTCTGAAAGTTGTAGCCGGCCTGCACGCCGCCTGCGAAGCCCGACGGCTTGGTCGGGTTGTTATCGACCGAGCCCCAGGCATAGCCGAGATTGCCGCCGAGATAGGGACCGGCCCAGCTATAGGCGTTGAGCGGCTGATTGACGGTATAGGGCGCGCGCGATCCGTAATTCATATCGGCCGCCTGCGCCGACATCGTCCAGGCTGCGGCGACCACCGCCAGCGCCCGCAAAACAAAGCTGCCCATCACTCAACTCCACCACGCAACAGCCGCACCCTTCCGGCCGAGGCCGGCTTGGTTACGGAATTCCACTTGTTTCCTGTAAGATTTATCGAGAGTTTTAAGTTAAAGGGTTGTTAAGCCCTCTTACCGCCCGATCATCAGTCTTAAGAATGTGTTACCCGGCGTGGCCTCGGTCGCCGCCGGCACGCTGGCGATGCCGGCCAGCAGCGCTTAATTTAGGCCCATGGATCACGATTCTACCGACCATCCGAAAGCCCCGGGCAAGCCACGGCGGGGTTCCCAGCCGGATTTGCTCCCAAAGGACCTTGCAAAGGACCCTGCGCAGGAGCTTGGCTCCGCCGATCTCGATCCGGCGACGTCTGCGGCCGAGGACGAGGAAGAGGCCCGCCTGCCGGAACCCGCGGAGGAAACCGCCGAGGACGCCACGGAGGCCTTGGCCGAAGGCCCGCTCGCGGTTGGCCATGCCGCGATCGAAAACGCCGTGCGTCTGGCGCCGACCTCGCCCGGTGTCTACCGCATGCTCAACACCGGCAACGACGTGCTTTACGTCGGCAAGGCGAAGAACGTCCGCAAGCGGCTTGCCTCCTACGCCCGCGTCAACGCGCCGCTGCCGGCGCGGATCCTGCGCATGATTGCGGCCACCGTTGCGGTCGAGATCATCTCGACCACGACGGAGACCGAGGCGCTGCTGCTCGAGGCCAATCTGATCAAGCAGCTGCGGCCGCGCTTCAACGTGCAACTGCGCGACGACAAGTCATTTCCCTATATCCTGATCACCGGCGACCACTGGGCGCCGCAGATCCTCAAACATCGCGGCGCGCAGTCGCGGCCCGGACGGTATTTCGGTCCGTTCGCCAACGCCGGCGCCGTCAACCGCACCATCACGGCGCTGCAGCGCGCGTTTTTGATCCGCTCCTGCACCGACGGCTTCTTCGAGAGCCGCACCCGGCCCTGCCTGCTCTATCAAATCCGCCGCTGCTCCGGCCCCTGCACCCGCGAGATCGATTTCCCCGGCTATACCGAGCTGGTGCGCGAGGCCAGCGACTTCCTGTCCGGCCGCAGCCATCTGGTCAAAAAAGAACTGGCCGGCGAGATGGAGAAGGCGTCCGCCGAACTCGAATTCGAGACTGCGGCGCTCTACCGCGACCGCCTCGCCGCACTCTCGGCGATCCAGTCGCAGCAGGGCATCAACCCGCGCACCGTGGAAGAAGCCGACGTGTTCGCCATCCACCAGGAGGGCGGCTATTCCTGCGTCGAGGTGTTCTTCTTCCGCACCGGCCAGAACTGGGGCAACCGCGCCTATTTCCCGCGCGCCGAGAAATCCTTCACGCCGGAAGAAGTGCTGGCCTCGTTCCTGGCGCAATTCTACGACGACAAGCCGCCGCCGAAACTGATCCTGCTGTCGCATGAGATCGAGGAAAGCGCGCTGCTCGCGGATGCCCTCGCCGTCAAGGCCGGCTTCAAGGTCGAAGTCTCGACGCCGAAGCGCGGCGAGAAAAAGGAATTGATCGCGCATGCGCTGACCAACGCCCGCGAGGCGCTCGGCCGCAAGCTCAGCGATACCGCGACCCAAGGCCGCCTGCTGGAGGGCATGGTCACTACGCTCGGGCTGCCGCATGCGCCCAAGCGCATCGAGGTCTACGACAACAGCCACATCCAGGGCACCAACGCGGTCGGCGCGATGATCGTGGCGGGACCCGACGGATTCATCAAGAACCAGTACCGCAAGTTCAACATCAAGTCGGAAGGCCTGACGCCCGGCGACGATTACGCGATGATGCGCGAGGTGCTGGAGCGACGCTTCAAGCGGCTGTTGAAACCGCCGGAAGACGATACCGCCAAAGCGAAAGCCGAGATCAAGGCCGACGACGATTCGTTTCCGCAATGGCCGGATCTGGTCATTATTGACGGCGGCCGCGGCCAGCTCAACGCGGCAAGGCAGATCTTCGAGACCCTGGGACTGACGCAAGTCACGCTGCTGGCCGTGGCCAAGGGGCCGGACCGCGACGCCGGCCGGGAAACGCTGTTCATGCCGGACCGCGAGGCGATCAAGCTCGAACCGCGCGACCCCGTGCTGTATTTCATCCAGCGGCTGCGCGACGAGGCGCATCGTTTCGTGATCGGATCGCACCGCAAACTGCGCAAAAAGGACATCCGCGAAGCGGGTTTGCAGGAGATTCCGGGCATCGGCCCGTCACGCAAACGTGCCTTGCTGCATCACTTTGGAACGCTGAAGGAAATCGAGCGGGCCTCGATCGCCGACCTTGGCAAGGTTCCAGGGGTCAGCGCCGAAAGCGCCCGCAAGATTTTCGAGTTTTTCCATGCGCAACCGGGTTAAAGGGAGCCGATTCACATGAGGTTCACCTGGACGTTTCATTTGGCCGTCGCCTGCGACAGATCATCTGGGGCCTGCACGGTTGACCTTCACGCCTGAGCGGTATTGGTAAGACGGATGAACATCGCAACCACCAAGGGCCAGTCCAAGAGCCTGTCCCTCCCGAATATCCTGACCTATGCCCGCATCGCCGCCATCCCGGTGGTGGTCGGCTGCGTCTATGCCCAATCCATCATGGACGGCCCGCTCTGGCTGCGCTGGGTGGCGCTGGCGATCTTTATCGCCGCCGCCGTGACCGACGTTCTCGATGGCTATTATGCACGGATGTGGGACCAGCAATCGGCCTTCGGCCGCATGCTCGATCCGATCGCCGACAAATTGCTGGTGGCGTCCTGCCTGTTGATGCTGGCCGCCGACAACAGCATCCATGGTTGGACGCTGTGGGCGGCCATCGTGATCCTGTGCCGCGAAATCCTGGTCTCGGGCTTGCGGGAATACCTCGCGGCGCTCCGGGTCAGCGTCCCCGTCACCAAGCTCGCGAAATGGAAGACCACCGTCCAGCTGGTCGCGATCGGCTTTCTGATCGCCGGTGAAGCGGGCGAACAGATTTTCTCCCCGACCACCATGATCGGGATCGCCCTGCTGTGGACGTCGGCGATCGTCACGATCTATACCGGCTATGATTATTTCCGCGCCGGCATCCACCACCTCATCAAGGAGGATGAGGGATGAGGGTCAAATATTTCGCCTGGGTGCGCGAACGGATCGGCATTTCGGAGGAAATGGTCGAGCCGCCGGCCACCGTGCGCACGGTGGACGATTTGATCGGCTGGCTCTCCAAGCGCGGCGAGACCTATGCCTACGCGTTCGAGAAGCCGAGGGTGATCCGCGCCGCGATCGACCATACCCATGTCAAGCCGGATGCGATGATCGCTGGCGCCCGCGAGATCGCGTTCTTTCCGCCGATGACCGGCGGTTGATTAGCATAGCGTTTTCGAGCGAAGTGGGTACCGGTTCGCGTCAAGAAAACGCGTCAAAAGAAGAAAGCTTCATGACCGCCGCCGCGACCATCCGCATCCAGCAAGCCGATTTCGACATCGCGCAGGAGATTGCGGCGCTGACCAAGGGCCGCAGCGATGTCGGCGCGGTCGTGACCTTCAGCGGCATCTGTCGCGGCAGCGAGAACGGCGAACCGATCGCGGCGCTGACGCTCGAGCACTATCCCGGCATGGCGGAGGCCGAAATCAAGCGGCACACCGACGAAGCGATGTCGCGCTGGCCGCTGACCGGCCTCACCGTGGTTCATCGCGTCGGGCGCATCACGCCGGGCGAGAACATCGTGCTGGTGCTGGCGGCGTCGGCGCACCGCCAGGCGGCGTTTCAGGCGGCGGAGTTCCTGATGGATTATCTGAAGGCCAATGCGCCGTTCTGGAAGCGCGAAGAAAGCGCGAAAGGAACCAGCTGGATCGAGGCGCGCGGCCATGACGACGACGCCGCGGCGCGCTGGACCAAATCCTGATGGCCAAACAGAGCAAGGCGCCCGTCAAACGCGGTCTGCCGAAATACACCAAGCCGAAATTCCCAAAAGTCGGTGCCGGCGAATTGCTGACGCTCTTGGATTTCGTCCGCTTTGCGGTGAGCCGCTTTATCGAAGCCGACCTGGTATTCGCGCATGGCACCACCGATCCGGTCGCCGAGGCCGCGTTTCTGGTCTGCGAATCGCTGCGCCTTCATCCCGACCAGTTCGAGGCGTTTGCCACCGCGCGGGTCACGGCGGCCGAAGGCAAGGCGATCCTCAGCCTGATCGAGCGCCGCGTCACCACGCGGACGCCGACCGCCTATCTCGTCAACAAGATCTACATGCGCGGCCTGCCGTTCTTTGTCGACGCACGCACTATCGTGCCGCGCTCCTTCATCGGCGAGTTGCTGGATTCCCATTTCGGCGGCGACGACGACGTGACCGGCGGTTCGCTGATCTCGGACCCGGCGGCGGTGGAAAATGTGCTCGACCTCTGCACCGGCTCGGGCTGCCTCGCCATCCTGGCGAGCCGGAGTTTCCCCAACGCCGAAATCGACGCGGTGGATATTTCAAAAATCGCGCTTGAGGTCGCCGCGCACAATGTTGCCGACTACGGGCTGCAACATCGCCTTAACCTGCACCGCGGCGACCTGTTCAAGCCGCTGGGCGACAAGCGCTATGACCTCATCATTTCAAATCCGCCCTATGTCGATGCGCAAGGCATGGCCTCGCTGCCGCGCGAATGCCGCGTCGAACCGAAACTCGCGTTCGATGGCGGCGCTGATGGGCTCGACATCGTCAGGCGCATCCTCGACGAGGCCAAACAGCATCTGACGCCGGATGGCGGACTGTTGTGCGAGATCGGCCGTTGCCGGCCCGCGCTTGAAGCGGCCTATCCGCAATTACCGCTGATGTGGCTCGACACCGAGGATTCCGAAGCCGAAGTATTCTATATTACGGCCGACGATCTGTAGGCGCTGGCGTAAATCACTTTCCGGAACATTCGAAAACAAGCCGCGTTCATTCATGGCGGAGGCAATCATGCCTTCGCCGGTGGAGGAAAGCTGACATGCCCGGGCCTTCGAGCGGCTTGTTGCGCGCTGGCATTGCACTGAAGCTCAACCAGATCAAGCGCGCGACGCAATCCTATCTGCGCGACCGGACCGACCAGGCCACCGGCACCGTTACTTCCTACGCCATCGCCGCCGGCCTCTTCGCGGCCGCCGGAGTTTTTCTGACCGCAGCGCTCCTCGTCGGCACAGCAGCGCTGTTTCGCTGGGTTGAAATCAACTACGGACAGTTTTGGGCGTTCGGCGCCGTCGGCGGCCTGCTCGCGATCATCGCCTGCATCTGCGCCGCCGTGGCGGCCATCAGACTCAAGCGCCCTCCGCCGCAATTCCCGTCGCTCACCAGCCGCTTGCGGGTGGCGATCAAGGCCAGCCCCGTCAAGCCCGACCAGATCGAGGCCGTCAGGGATACGGCCGCGGCGATCCTGCAAGCCCCCGCGGCGCCGGTGGAACATCGGCGACGGCGAAACCGGCCGGGGCACAGCAATAGAAACGCGAATATCGGCTTGATCCTGATGGCAAGCTTGCTGGGCTACGCGGCGGTGCGGCGGCGGCAGCAGCAGGCACGACACGCGGGAATCTGATGTCCCGCGCCCGCTCCGACCATACGGATAATCTGATCCTGATTGCGGCCACCACTCTCGTGATCCTGACCGCGCAGCGCTATTTCCAGACGTCCGCGCCTGAACACGCCAATCCAGTGACCGATCCGGCGGCCGCGAAAGGCAGCGACTTTACACGCGAACTCTCGCAACCCGGCCGCGGGCGACGTGCACGCAGCCCGTTCAACATTCCCTGGGCGGGCTGGAAAGACATTCTGTGGCGCACGTATCAGCAGGCCAATGACGACCGCCTGCTCGCCACGGCCGCGGGCGTCGTCTTCTTCGGCCTGCTCGCGGTGTTCCCCGCCGTAACGGCGCTGGTTTCTTCCTATGGCCTGTTCGCCGATCCCTCGACCATCGGCGCCAACCTGCAGACGCTGGCGCTGATGCTGCCGGAAGGCTCGTTCCAGATCGTGCAGGACCAGATCGCGCGGGTGCTCGACAAGGGCAGCACTGCGCTCGGCGGAGCCTTCCTGTTCGGCCTCGCCCTTGCAATCTGGAGCGCCAACGCAGGGGTCAAGGCCGTGATCGACGCCCTCAACGCGGTCGATGGAGAACGGGAGAAGCGCAGCTTCATCAGGTTGAACTTGCTTTCGCTGGCTTTCACCGTCGGCGGGATCGCGGCGCTCTTGTTGATGGTCGGCGCCGTGGTGGCGTTTCCTTTGGCGCTCAATCAACTGGGCCTGCCTCCGGACAGCCTGTTCATCGTGAGCCTCGCGCGTTGGCCGTTATTGTTTGCGTTCCTGCTGGCGGCGCTCGGCGTTCTCTACCGGTTCGGACCGAGCCGGCGCCCGGCGCAGTGGAAATGGCTCAGTGTCGGCACGCTGCTCGCCGCCCTGCTGTGGATCGCCGGTTCCGCGGCGTTGTCCTGGTATCTGTCGAACTTCGGCGATTACAATGCGACCTACGGTTCGCTCGGCGCCGCCATCGGCCTGATGATGTGGATGTGGATGTCGGCCATCGTCGTGCTGTTCGGAGCGGAACTGAATTCCGAAATCGAGCACCAGACCGCTGTCGATACCACCGTCGGCCACCCAAAGCCGATGGGCAGCCGCGGCGCCACCATGGCCGACACGCTGGGACCGGCGGTTCCAGCCTCCTGAAAAAGAACACTAGACCAGCGAATCAACATTGATGCTAAGGTCATTGCGCTTGGGGGAGCGCAAGCCGGACGATGCCTGACGACACCAGCGTTTTCCCGGGCGGGGGTAGTTCGGACCTGAAGGCGTAGCGCGCGACATGATTCGCATTTCGACGATTTTTATCGCCATCTGCATGGTGCTGGTCGCAGCCTCGCTTGGCTTGGTCCTGCATGCGGTCGCCGGCATCAGCGGAACCGAATCCGCGATCGTGGCGCTGACGGCACTGACCTTCCTGATCCTCTACAACGCGGTTTCGATGCGGCTGCGCGATCGCTCCGATGTCGGCAGCCAGATCGCGGACCTGTCCCGCGGCACCGCCGACCTCGCCCGCCAGGTCGCCGAATTCGGCCGCCGGCTCGCGGCCGTCGAGGGCCGCGTGGTGTCGGCGAATTCCGCCAGCGGCGACCGCATCCAGGCCGTGGTCGGCGAGATCAACGAACTCGGCGTGCTGGTCAAGCAGCTCGCGGGATCCGTCGCCAGCCATGAGGATTTGATTGCCTCGGGCGCGGCGGCAGCGCCACCGGAACCGGCACCGGCCGCAATCGTGGCTGCGCCTGTCGCCGAGCCGCGAACCTCACCGCCATCATCCACCGAATCCGCAGCGCCGCCCGTCGTCGCCAGGCCGGCACCGGTCGCCGCGCCAGCGCCTGCCGAAGCCGCCGCGCGCAGCCAGCCGCAGCTTCTCGCCGCGGTGAAGAACGCCATCGAGGAGAACCGGCTCGACATCTATCTGCAGCCGATGGTGACGCTGCCGCAGCGCAAGGTGCGCTTCTACGAGGCGGTGACGCGGCTGCGCGACGACAACGACCAGATTCTTGCCGCCGACGATTTCATCGCCACCGCCGAAGCCGGCGGCCTGATGGGGCGCATCGACCACATGGTGATGTTGCGCTGTGTGCAGGTGCTGCGCCGCCTGATGGTGCGCAACAAGGATGTCGGCGTGTTCTGCAACGTCTCCGCCGCGACGCTGGCCAATCCCACCACCTTCGCGCAATGCCTCGACTTCCTCGAAGCCAATCGCGCGCTGGCGCCGTCCTTCGTGCTCGAGTTCAAGCAGGCCACGTTCCGCAACCTCGGTCCGACCGAGACCGAGCATCTGGCGGCGCTGTCGCAGCGCGGCTACCGTTTCTCGATCGACCATGTCAGCGACCTCCGGGTCGAGCCGCGGGAACTCGCCGACCGCGGCGTCCGCTTCATCAAGGTTCCAGCGGCGCTGCTGCTCGATCCCAGGCAGAGCTCGACGTCGGACATTCACCCCTCTGACTTGTCGGATCTGCTCGGCCGCTTCGGCATCGACCTGATTGCCGAAAAGATCGAGGGCGAGCGCGCGGTGGTCGATCTGCTGGATTTCGACGTCCGATTCGGCCAGGGCTTCCTGTTCGCGCCGCCCCGGCCGTTGCGGCCCGAGGGGGCATCTGCTACCGGCGGGACGACTTCGAACAGCACCAATGGTTCCAATGGCCCAAGCCCGCCTGCAAGCATCCCTGCTCCCGTCGCCAACCCGGCGATCGAACCTTCGACACGGGCGACCGGCAATGCCGCGCTGGCGCGCCGCGCCGCCGGACCGGGCTAACCGGCGCCCGATGTCATGACCACACTCCGGTTCGTCGAAAACCTGAGCGACCTCGTCGATGGCGTCGAAGTCATCCTCTCCGATATCTGGGGCGTGGTGCATAACGGGCTCGAGGCATTTCCGGTGGCCTGCGCGGCGCTGCACACCTTTCGCCAGCGCGGCGGCACCGTCATCCTCATTACCAACGCGCCGCGGCCCGCCGATTCGGTGCAGCGGCAGTTGCGCAAGCTCGGCGTCGCCGATGAGACCTATGACGCGATCGTTTCTTCCGGCGATCTGACCCGGCACTTTGTCGCCGACCATCCGGGAAAGAAGATGTTTTGGCTCGGTCCGGAGCGCGACAATTCGATCTATCGCGGGCTCGATCCCGTGATCTCCCCGCTGGAAGAGGCCGACTACATCGTCTGCACCGGGCTGTTCGACGACGAGACCGAATCGGCTGAAGATTATCGCGCGATGATGCTGCAGGCGCGCGAGCGCAAGCTGCCGCTGATCTGCGCCAACCCTGATATCGTCGTCGAACGCGGCGACCGGCTGATCTATTGTGCGGGCGCGATCGCCGAGCTCTATCGCGAACTCGGCGGCGAGGTGATCTTCTACGGCAAGCCGCACCGGCCGATCTATGAACGCGCGATGGCGCTCGCCGCCGAGCACCGCGGCCATGCCGCCCCGCTCGACCGGGTGCTGGCGATCGGCGATTCCGTCCGCACCGATCTCACCGGGGCATTGGGTTTCGGCATCGATTGCCTGTTCGTGACCCGCGGCATCCATTCCGAGGAATTCGAGGGCATCGACCAACTCGACCCGGCCTCGGTCAGAGAATTGTTCGGCCATCCGCCAAAGGCGCTGATGCGCGAGCTGAAGTGGTAGTGCCTACCTGCTGAAGGCAGCAACTCCGCCACTCTGCGCCGTCATGGCCGGGCTTGTCCCGGCCATCCACGTCTTAACGGACACTCGGTGCCAAAGACGTGGATGCCCGGCACAAGGCCGGGCATGACGAAAATTAGCGCTTGTGGCTAGGCGCCTTACGCCGTCGCCATATCCGGGAAGACCGCCTCGATCTTGGTCTTCAGCGTCGCCGCGTTGAACGGCTTGACGATGTAATTGTTCACACCGGCCTTCTTGGCCGCGATCACGTTCTCGGTCTTGGATTCCGCCGTGATCATGATGAAGGGCGTGGTGGCGAGGTTAGGATCGGCACGGACTTCCTTGAGCAGGTCGTAGCCGGTCATCGGCTCCATGTTCCAGTCGGAAATCACGAGCCCGTATTTCTTGCCGCGCATCTTGTTCAGCGCTTCCGAACCGTCGCTGGCATCGTCGATATTCTCAAAGCCGAGCTGCTTCAAAAGATTTCGGATGATCCGGATCATGGTGTTGTAGTCATCGACCACCAGAACCGACATCGACAAATCAACCGCCATCTCTTCCCCCACTAACGCTTATGCCACTAAATATCGGCAGGCCTGCGCGACCCGCAGTCCTCGCCCCACCCCTAGCATCAAGGCGTTAAACAGCGCGTTAATCGGGCGCGGGTGGATTGCCTCGGTTTTGAACCAAAGCCGTCCGGCTTGACTTCGCCCGCGCCCCCACGTCACGGTCCGGCCGCGCGCATCGCGGCCCAATGCCTTTTTAATCCGCAAGAATCCTGCAAGAATCCGTCACATGACAACTGGTTTTACCGTTATTCGAGACACCACCCCCGCCGCCGACATCCCCAAGGGGGCGGTGGTCGCCATGGGCAATTTCGACGGCGTCCATCTCGGTCACCGGGCCGTGATTGCCGCTGCGCTGAACATGGGGCGCGCCCACGGAAAACCCGCTTTTGCGGTGACCTTCGAGCCGCATCCGCGCAGCTTTTTCAGCCCGAACAGCCCCCAATTCCGCCTCACGGACGAGACCAACAAGCTACGGCTCTTGGCCGCCACCGGACTCGCCGGCGCCGTGGTGATGACCTTCGACAAGGGCCGCGCCGGAACATCGGCGCAAGATTTCATTCACCATGACCTGATCGGCCGGCTCGGCATCAGCGGCATCGCGGTCGGCTACGACTTCCATTTCGGCAAGGGCCGGGTCGGCTCGCCCAGCCTTCTGGTCAGCGAGGCGCCGCGGCTCGGGATCGAGGTCGACGTCCAGGCCCATGTCGACATCGCCGAGCGGCCGGTGTCCTCCAGCGCCATCCGCATGGCGCTGGCGGAGGGCCAGATCGACGACGCCACCGCGATGCTGGGCGGACCGTGGTTTGCGACCGGCGAGGTGATCCATGGCGAGAAGCGCGGCCGCGATCTCGGCTATCCCACCGCCAACATCCGCCTCGACAAGAATTGCGCGCTCAAGCACGGCATCTATGCGGTGCGGGTCGGGCGCGGACAAGGAAAAGATCAGGTGCGGCTCAACGGCGTGGCGAGCTATGGCCGCCGCCCGACCTTCGACAATGGCGCGCCGCTGCTGGAAGTGTTCCTGTTCGACTTCAAGGGCGATCTCTATGGCTCCGTGCTCGACGTCGCCTTCATCGCCTTCATCCGCGATGAACTTAAATTCGACGGCATCGAGGCGTTGATCCGCCAGATGGACGACGACAGCGCCCACGCCCGCGCGGCCCTCGCAGCCGCACCCGACGCGTTTCCGACGCTTGGAGTAATCGATTGAGCAGAAGCGAAAAGCAAAAGATGCTTGCGGGCGAATTGTATCGCCCCGACGCCGAACTCGGCGCCGAACAGGCGGTCAACAAGGCCTGGCTGGTGCGCTACAACGCGGCACTGGCACAGCCGGTGTCGGAACGGCACGCGCTGCTGCGCGAACGCCTCGGCCATGTCGGCAAGGATGCCGTGATCCGGCCGCCGTTCTTCTGCGATTTCGGCTACAACATCCGCATCGGCGACGGCGTGTTCATGAACTTCAACTGCGTCATCCTCGATGTCGTCGAGGTCTCGATCGGCGACCGCACCCAGATCGGGCCCGCCGTGCAGATTTACGCGGCCGGCCATCCCCGCGACGCCAAGACACGGCGCGAAGGCCTCGAATTCGGGCGCCCGGTCCGGATCGGCAGCGACGTCTGGATCGGCGGCGGTGCCATTATCCTGCCCGGCGTCAGTATCGGCGACGGTGCGGTGATCGGCGCCGGCAGCGTGGTCACGCGCGACGTCGGCGCTGAAGTGACCGTCACCGGAAACCCGGCAAGGCCGAAACGGTCGTCCTGAGATGCGGGCCCTGCGGGCCTTTGCGATTTCCGCTTCCGGCTGCTATGGAAAGCCCATGTTTGCGCGGCGCACCATCCCCATTAGCGGCCCGGCTTCCGCCTGAGCTTTGGCTCGGCGCAAGACCGGGATTTCCCCGTTTACCCCGCGAATGACCAGCGTATCTCGCGCCCTTTGAGCCAAACCAGAGCATTCATGTCCGAAAAACCGCAAAAGTCCGAAAAGTCCGAAGGACCAGACTATTCCAAGACCCTGTTCCTGCCGCTGACGGAATTCCCGATGCGCGCCGGCCTGCCCAAGCTCGAGCCGGAAATCCTCAGCCACTGGAACAAGATCGGTCTCTACGAGAAGCTGCGCGAGGCGGCCGACGGGCGACCGAAATTCGTGCTGCATGACGGCCCGCCCTACGCCAACGGCAACATCCATATCGGCCACGCGCTGAACAAGATCCTCAAGGACGTCGTGACCAAGAGCCAGCAGATGCTCGGCTTCGACTCCAACTATGTGCCGGGCTGGGACTGCCACGGCCTGCCGATCGAATGGAAGATCGAGGAAGAGAACTACCGCTCCAAGGGCAAGCCGAAGCCCGACTTCCGCGACTCCACGGCGATGGTGGCGTTCCGCAAGGAATGCCGCGCCTATGCGACGCACTGGCTCAACGTGCAGCGCGAGGAGTTCAAGCGGCTCGGCATCATCGGCGACTGGGATCATCCCTACGCCACCATGAGCTATCCCGCCGAAGCCCAGATCGCGCGCGAACTGATGAAGTTCGCCGCCAACGGCACGCTCTATCGCGGCTCCAAGCCCGTGATGTGGAGCGTGGTGGAGAAGACCGCGCTCGCCGAGGCCGAGGTCGAATATGAGGACTACACCTCGGATACGGTGTGGGTGAAGTTTCCGGTGACCTCGCCGGCGCATGGCGCGCTGGCCAACGCGTCCGTCGTGATCTGGACCACGACGCCATGGACGCTGCCCGGCAACCGCGCCATCAGCTTCTCGCCGAAGATCGCCTACGGTCTGTTTGAGGTCACCGATGCGCCCGCGGACAATTGGGCCAGGAACGGCGACCTCCTGATCCTCGCCGACGCGCTCGCCGAGAGCGTGTTCAAGCAGGCGCGCGTGACGGCTTACAAGAAGGTGCGCGAGCTGCCGGCCGACACGCTCGACGCGGTGGAATGCGCCCATCCGCTGAAAGGTTTTAGCGGCGGATACGAATTCACCGTGCCGCTGCTGCCCGGCGACCACGTCACCGACGACACCGGCACCGGCTTCGTGCATACCGCGCCCGGCCACGGCCGCGAAGACTTCGACGCCTGGATGGCGAACGCGCGCGAACTCGACAGCCGCGGCATCAACACCGCGATCCCCTATACCGTCGACGAGAACGGCGCCTTCACCGACCACGCCCCGGGCTTTACCGGCAAGCGCGTGATCAACGACAAGGGCGAAAAGGGCGACGCCAACGAGGCCGTGATCAAGGTTCTGGTCGAACACGGCAAGCTTCTGGCACGCGGCCGCCTCAAACATCAGTATCCGCATTCCTGGCGCTCGAAGAAGCCGGTGATCTTCCGCAACACGCCGCAATGGTTCATCGCGATGGACAAGGACATCGCTGATAACGGCAAGGCCAAGCCCGGCGATACGCTGCGCGCCCGCGCGCTGCATGCGATCTCGGTGACGCAATGGGTGCCGCCCGCCGGGCAAAACCGCATCAACGGCATGATCGCCGGCCGCCCCGACTGGGTGATCTCGCGCCAGCGCGCCTGGGGCGTGCCGATCGCGGTGTTCGTGCGCGAGAAGGCCGACGGTTCCGCTGAAATCCTGCAGGACGAAATCGTCAACCAGCGCATCGCCGAGGCTTTCATGGAGGAAGGCGCCGACGCCTGGTACATGGACGGCGCCCGCGAACGCTTTCTCGGATCCCGCGCGAACGAAGACTGGAAGAAGGTCGACGACATCTGCGACGTCTGGTTCGATTCCGGCTCGACGCACGCTTTCGTGCTGGAAGACCGCCAGAATTTTCCCACGCTCGGCAACATCGTCCGCAAGGTCGATGGCGGCGAGGATACCGTGATGTATCTGGAAGGCAGCGACCAGCATCGCGGCTGGTTTCATTCCTCGCTGCTGGAAAGCTGCGGCACCCGCGGCCGCGCGCCTTACGACGTGGTGCTGACGCACGGCTTCACGCTGGACGAGAACGGCCGCAAGATGTCGAAATCGCTCGGCAACACCGTCGAGCCGCAGAAGGTGATGAAGGATTCCGGCGCCGATATCCTGCGGCTCTGGGTCTGTTCGACCGACTATGCCGACGACCAGCGCATCGGGCCGGAAATCCTGAAAAATACCATCGAGACCTACAAGAAGCTGCGCAACTCGATCCGCTGGATGCTCGGCACGCTGCACCACTTCAACCCCGATGACGCGGTCGCGCATGAGGAGATGCCGGAACTCGAGCGGCTGATGCTGCATCAACTGGCGGGACAAGCCGCGATCGTGCGGCAGGCCTATGCCGAGTTCGATTACAAGACGGTTGTCGCCAGCCTGTCGGCGTTCATGAACACCGAATTGTCGGCGTTCTATTTCGACATCCGGAAAGACGCGCTGTATTGCGATGCGCCGTCCTCGCCGGTGCGCAAGGCGGCGCTAACCGCGATCGACATCATCTGCGACGCGATCCTGAAATGGCTGGCGCCGGTGTTGAGCTTCACGACCGACGAAGCCTGGCGGATGTACCGGCCGGGCGCCGCGCCGTCGGTGCACCTGACACTGTTCCCGACGGATCTGGGTTCATTCCGTGACGATGCTCTGGCCGCGAAATGGGAAACCATCCGCGACGTCAGACGCGTCGTCACCGGCGCACTCGAACTCGAACGCGCCGCCAAGAACATCGGCTCGTCGCTGGAAGCTTCGCCCCTGGTCTACGTGTCGGACAAGGCGATCTTCAACACGCTGTTCGACGTCGATCTGGCCGAAGTGTGCATCACCTCGAACGCGATGGTGACCAACGACGACGCGCCGGCCGCGGCCTTCACCCTCGCCGACGTTCCCGGCGTCGCGGTCGTGGTCGAAAAGGCCGTCGGCACCAAATGCGCGCGGTCGTGGAAGATCCTGCCGACCGTTGGCGAGGACGCCGAATATCCCGACGTGTCGCCGCGCGACGCGCAGGCGCTGCGGGAGTGGAAAGCGCTGGGAGTTACCTTCTGACTGCGTCGTCCCTGCGAACGCAGGGACCCATAACCCCGGGCGTCCGAGATAGATAAAGGAAGATGACCCAGAGTCTTTCCAACATGATCCGACACGGCGACGCGATGAGCGCTATCGCGCTCACGCTAGGGGTCCCGGCCTTCGCCGGGACGACGGCAGAGTTTGTGTCGGGCACGTCACCATGAGCCCTCACCTCCGCCCCGGGATCATCGCCGCCGTCGCAGCCCTGGTGCTCGACCAGGCCTCGAAACTCTGGCTGCTGTTCGTGTTCGATATCGGCCGGCGGGGAGCGGTGAAGGTGACGCCGTTTTTCGATCTGGTGCTGGCCTGGAATGTCGGGATCAGCTTCGGCTGGTTCCAGAACGACGGCTTCCTGGCCCAGGCCATCCTGACCGCGATCAAGGCGGTGGCCGTGGTCGTTCTGGCGGTCTGGATGGCGCACTCGCGCAATTGGCTGGCCACCGTGGCGCTCGGCCTGATCATCGGCGGGGCTGTTGGCAACGCCATTGACCGGATCGCCTATGGCGCGGTGGTCGATTTTGCCCTTTTCCACGTCCAGATCGGGGGAAATACCTTCAATTGGTACGTGTTTAACCTTGCGGATGTGGCCATTGTTGCCGGGGTAGCAGCCCTATTGTATGATTCCTTCCTGGGGGTACCCGCCGCAAAAGCGCCCTGATCCCGGTCGATACGAACCGTACGTTGGCGGCTCCTTGGCGGTAATATTGCCTTGCAAACTCGGGATTGTGTCTCAAGGCCAGCCCGGCAAGTTTTGCGGAAATTTGAATGGGAACGAGCGCAATGCGCGAGACCGAAGCCAGCTTCTGGATGGTGCAGACAACCTCGCTGACGCGGGCGATGCGGTTCGCCGCCATTGCCCTGGGCGTCGGCCTCGTGATGGCCGCCGGTCCGGTGCGCGCGGCCGATGACGATGACGAAGACGACAGGACCTTCGAGGAAAAGATCATCGGCAACATCATGAGCGGCCTCGGCGGCACGAACATGGAAAACAGGGGCATCGAATACCGCGAGCGTTCCCCGCTGGTGGTGCCCCCGAAACTCGATCTGCCGCAGCCGGCCGGCTCCTCGGCCGCAACGAACGCGCCGAACTGGCCCAAGGATCCGGACGAGGCGCGCCGCAAGGCTGCGATCGCGGCCCGCAAGAAAGACAACAAGGATCCTGCCCTGTCGGCCCGTGCCCTGACGCCATCCGAACTCAATGTCGGCAGGACCAGCGCGCCCGCCCGCACCAACAACGATCCGGTTCAGCCGGGCACCAACCAAAACAACCCACTGCTGAGCCCATCGCAGCTCGGCTATGAAGGCGGCTTGTTTGGCATGTTCAAAGGCAACAAGTCCGAGACGGCGGAGTTCAAGGGCGAACCGCCGCGGCAGTCGCTGGTCGAGCCTCCGTCCGGATACCAGACGCCCTCGCCGAACTTTGCCTACGGAACCGGGCCCAAGGAATCGCTGAACAAGACGTACGACGTCATGACGGGCAAGGAACGCTGACGCCAATTTCGGCTCCGCGCCCTCACCTGTGAGGACCGCTGTTGGTACGGCCAGGCGTTTGCTCTCTGCATCGTGACATCAGGCGTGATACGCGCGGTATACGATGCCGCGGCTTTGTCCCGAACGCTTAGGTTCGGGCTTCCAGATAGGTCATGATGTCCCCACATCGCTTTGCCGTTTCGCTCGCTGCCGTTTTGATTTCGACAATCGCTTTTTCCCCCGGCGGCGCGCCGGCCCAGACCACGGTGACGTCGGAGCGTCCCGCCAGCTTCACGCTTGGCAACGGCCTGCAGGTGGTGGTGATCCCCGATCACCGCACCCCCGTAGTGACGCAGATGATCTGGTACAAGGTCGGCTCCGCCGACGAGACGCCGGGCAAATCGGGACTGGCGCATTTCCTCGAGCATTTGATGTTCAAGGGCACCGCCAAGCATCCCGCCGGTGAATTCTCTGAAACCGTGCGCCGGATCGGCGGCAACGAAAACGCCTTCACCTCGGTCGACTATACCGGCTATTTCCAGCGCGTGCCGCGCGACCAGCTCGGCCGGATGATGGAATTCGAGGCCGACCGCATGACCGGCCTCATTCTGAAGGACGAAAATGTTCTGCCCGAGCGCGACGTCGTGCTCGAGGAATACAACATGCGGGTCGCCAACAACCCGGACGCGCGGCTGAACGAACAGATGATGGCCGCGCTGTATCTCAACCATCCCTATGGCCGCCCCGTGATCGGCTGGCGACAGGAGATCGAGAAGCTCGACCGCGAGGACGCGTTGGCGTTCTACAAGCGCTTCTACGCGCCGAACAACGCCACCCTGGTGATTGCCGGCGATGTCGACGCCAAGGAGGTCCGCCCGATGGTGGAGCACGCCTATGGCGCGGTGCCTGCACAGCCGGCGATTCCCGCGCAGCGCATTCGTCCGCAGGAGCCGGCACCCGCCGCACCGCGCACCGTGACGCTGTCCGATCCGCGCGTCGAACAGCCCGGCCTGCGGCGCTATTACCTCGTTCCCTCCTCGACGACCGCGGCCGCCGGCGAAAGCCCGGCGCTCGACGTGCTTGCGCAACTGATGGGCGGCGGCTCCAACTCCTATCTCTACCGCGCGCTGGTGATCGACCGCCCGCTCGCGATCAACGCCGGTGCCGGCTATCAGGGCACCTCGCTCGATCCGTCGCAATTCTCGATCTCGGTCTCGCCAAAACCGGGCGTGGAGTTCTCGGCAGTCGAGCAGGCGATCGACGACGTGATAACGGACGTCATCCAAAATCCCGCCCGCGCCGAGGATATCGAACGGGTCAAGACCCAGCTGATCGCGGAGGCGATCTACGCGCAGGACAATCAGGCGACGCTGGCGCGCTGGTATGGCGGCGCGCTCACCACGGGCCTGAGCATCGAGGACATCCGCAGCTGGCCTGATCGCATCCGCGCCGTCACCGCCGAACAGGTCCGTGACGCCGCCCATAAATGGCTCGACAAGAAGCGTTCGGTGACGGGTTACCTGATCAAGGACCCCACGCCGAAACGCGAGGAGAAGCGCTCGTGATCCATTTTTCGATTGGCGCTCGGCGCTTCACATCAACCATTGCCGCCCTCGCGGCACTGCTGTTGCTGACCCCGGCACCATCGCACGCCGCCGCGAAAATCCAGCGCCTGGTGTCACCCGGCGGCATTGAAGCCTGGTTCGTGCAGGACGCCACCGTGCCCCTGATCGCGATGGAATATGCCTTCCGCGGCGGCTCGAGCCAGGACCCGGCCGACAAGCCCGGCACCGGCAACCTGGTCGCCGGTCTGCTCGACGAAGGTGCTGCCGATCTCGACTCCAAGACCTTTCACGAGCGGCTTGACCGGCGCGCTATCGAGCTCAGCTTCTCATCGACGCGGGATTATTTCCGCGGCTCGCTGCGCATGCTCAAGGACAACAAGGACGAAGCCTTCAACCTGCTGCAGCTTGCATTGACCTCGGCGCGTTTCGACGCCGCCGACGTCGAGCGCATCCGCGCGCAGGTGATCTCCAGTCTGCGGCGCGAGACCACCAACCCCTCCTCGCTGGCGAGCCGCAAGTTCCTGGAAGTCGCGTTCGGCGATCATCCCTATGGCCGTCCGTCCAACGGCACGCTGGACAGCGTGCCCAATATCGACGTGTCGGACATGAAGGCCTATGCCGGCCGCATCATCGCCAAAGACACATTGCGGATATCCGTGGTGGGCGATGTCGACGCCGACACGCTCGGCAAACTCCTCGACAAGACGTTCGGCGGATTGCCGGCCAAAGCCAGCCTGACGCCGGTCGCCGAAATCCAGGCCGCCCAGCCGCCGCAGCGCGCCTTCGTTCCGCTCGACGTGCCGCAGACCGTGGTCATGTTTGGCGGCCCCGGCATCCGTCGCCATGATCCGGATTTCATGGCCGGCTATGTCGTGAACCATATCCTCGGTGGCGGATCATCGTCGCGGCTTTACAGGGAAGTCCGCGAAAAACGCGGGCTGGCTTATTCGATTTCTGAATCCCTGCTCTGGATGGACCGCTCCGCCTTGTTCGTAGGCAATACCGGCACCCGCGCCGACCGCGCCGGTGAAACGGTCGACGCCATTGAAAAGGAGATCCGCCGTATCGCCGAGGACGGCCCGACCCAGAAGGAACTGGACGAGGCCAAGTCCTATCTGAAGGGCTCGCAGATGCTGGCGCTCGACACCTCCTCGAAGCTCGCCGCGGCGCTGCTGCAATACCAGCTCGACAAGCTTCCGATCGATTACATCGAACGGCGCAACGCCCTCGTCGACGCCGTGACGCTCGACGACGCCAAAAAGGCCGCACAGCTGCTGTGGGGCAAGGGCCTGCTCACCGTGATCGTCGGCCGCGCCCCGCAAGCCGCCGCCCAGCCGGCCGTTGCTGCGCCGCCGCCGAAAGCGAACTAGACCCTGCCTCGCACAGAGATTCCTGTCCCGGACGCGGTTGGGTCGAAACAGCCGGTAGGCGTCTGTTTGGAGGTAGGTGGACAGGCTCCGCAGGTATAGGGTCGCTGCGGCATCGGTGCCTATGCGGCGACCGATTCCGGGGAGCGAACATCATGACAATTCGTTTGATCGGACCGCTGCTATGCGGCAGCTTGCTCATGCTCGTCACAACCACGGCCGGCTTCGCGGTGGAAAAGAAGGGGCCGACGACATCGCAAGAGCCGGTCGCGCGGGCAACCACTGTCAAGAGCAGCAAGTCGAACACCAGCGACCGCATGGGCGGGGGCGGAGGCGCGAAGGGTGGCGGCACCCAATCCATCACCGGCCAACCGGGCGGGACCAAAAGATAAGGCACTTCCGCCGTTGGCGATGAAAAATTGACGCTGCCTCGGTTAGCCGAGGCGGCACCCCAGGGCAGCGAACGCATCTTCCTTCAGCGCCGCGCGCAAAACCGCTATCTTGTGCCCACCGATTCCTTCTTCTTTCCCGGTGACGCCATGCTGCGGATTTCCCGCGACCTCACGATCGACGAAAACGACATCGAGATCGACTTCGTCCGCGCTTCGGGTCCAGGCGGGCAGAACGTCAACAAGCTCTCGACCGCCGCGCAATTGCGTTTCGACACGCGCAAGATCACGCTGCCGGAAGACGCCGCTCTGCGGCTCAACCGGCTCGCCGGCCAGCGCATGACCAAGGAAGGCGTGATCGTGATCCACGCCCAGCGCTTCCGCACCCAGGAGCGCAACCGCGCCGACGCCATCGACCGCCTGCTCGAACTGTTGCGCGAAGCCATGGTGAGGCCGGTGCCGCGGCGCGCGACCAAGCCGACTTTCGGCTCCAAACAACGGCGGCTGGAGGGCAAGAAGAGCCGCAGCGACGTCAAGTCGAAGCGCGGCGCGGTGCGCTTCGACGACTGACGGAGTTGGCGGCGAGCATTGGTCTGCTGCGCCAGCGCTTCGGTTCTGATTCAGTCAGAAGAAACTCCGGCCGACGCGCGACCGGAGTTTCCGAGTTGTAAGTGGAACCTGCTGAAGCGCGCTACTAGTAGCGCTTGCCGCCGGTCGCGGTATCGCCGGCTGCACCGCCAGTGCCCTTGGCCGCGCCACTGCCGGCGCCGACCGTGCCCTTCGCACCGGTCTTCGCGGCCTTCTGTCCGGCCGCGCTCGGCTGTGCATTGAGTTCCTCGTCGTCGGTGGCCGACGTCCCGCCCTGCATCTGGCTCTTGCCCTGCACGCCGCCGCGGATCTTGCTATCGGACGAGGCACCCTGCGCCAGCACGGGACCGGCCACCATGGCCGAGATGGCAAGCGCGATCGCCGAGGTTTTCACTAACTTCATTCAGTCCTCCTGGGTTTGATTCGCGATGAGCGGTTCGGTTGTTCCATGCGCCATCCGTCCGGACCTGCCCATCGCACAGAGCAATTTGTCGCGAACGGCGCACGCACCAGACAATCCGCGCCGTGTGGTCTTCGTTTAGGGATTTCGGGGCAATTTCGCGAAAACTTGGCCACGGATCGACCCAATATGCGGCACGTGGAACTTGCGTCAGTCGCGAATCAAATATTCCCGGATCATGATCCGCGCGCGGTGAATGCGGGCCTTCACGCTTTCGCGGGTCAGGCCGAGCACGCCGGCGATCTCGTCAATCGACAATTCCTCGATGTCGCGCAGCAGGATCACTTCGCGATAATGCTCGGGCAGCGACTGGATGGCGCGCGAAAGATCGATGCGAAGGTCTTCAGGACGCCAATGCGCCAGACGCGCCTCGGTGTCATCCGCCGGCGCGTCGGTCATTCCGATCGACCGGCGCAAGAGCCGCAGACAGGCGCGCCGCGCGACCGCGAACAGCCACGCCGAGAACGACGTCACCGCCCGCAGCGTTCCGACGCGCCGGTACAGCAGCAGCAGCGTTTCCTGAACCGCATCGTCGATGTCGGCCGCGCGGCAATTGCGCGCCGCATAGCGACGGATATCGGGCTGCGCCGCTGATATCAGCGACACCAGCGCATCGGCGTCTCCGCCCCGCGCCGCCTCGATCAGTCCGCGATCGCAGCGGCTTGCTCGGACAAGCGCATTCATGGCGAGGGCAGCCGGCGGCCGACCATGGCGCACATCGGGCAGAATCCGAAGAATCCGGTCGCGATCGCGACCGCTCCGGCAGCGGCGATCGCATAGCCAGCCATCGTGCCCGGCATCGCCATCAGCCCATAGGCGATCATCATGATGCCCCCGATACCCCGCATCGCCCGCTCCCAGCCCGGCAGATTCTTGCGATAGAACATTCTAGCTCCTTTGATTTCACGAGAGAACCGTCCGTTCTCGTGTCATAGAGCCGCCCCGCCGGGCTTTCGGTTCGCGGACTGGCAAGTTTTTTTAGCACCCCGATCTCGCCCGTTGCTGGAACCCGACCCGCAGCATGGCCGCTTTTGTTCTGCCGTGAAACAGCCCGCTACTACCACCGCTTCCGGACAGCGACCTAAATTCTGTGCACGCGAATGGCCATCATCGCCTGCCCAAAGGAGCTGAACTGAATGGCAAAACCCGTTCATTCGATGATCCGCGTGCTCGACGAGGCCAAGTCGCTGGACTTTTACGCGCGCGCCTTCGGGCTCGAAGTCGCCGATCATCTTAAGTTTCCGGATTTTGCGCTGATCTATCTGCGCCATCCCTCCTCGCCCTTCGAGGTCGAACTGACCGTCAATTACGATCGCAAGGAGCCCTACTCCCTCGGCGATGGCTACGGCCATCTCGCCATTGTCGTCGACGACGTCGATGCCGAACATGCCCGGTTCGAACAGGGAAAACTGTCGCCCGGACCGCTGCGCGACTTCAAGCATGACGGCCGGACGCTGGCGCGCTTTTTCTTCGTCGCCGACCCCGACGGTTACAAGATCGAAGTGATCCAGCGGGGTGGCCGCTTCGGTTAGTCGCAATCAATAAACGTTCAATGGAGGAACCCATGAGAGAAGTCGATCGTCGAAGCAAATACAATCGCCGCATCTTTCTCCAAGGCGCGGCAACCGCGGTACCGGCCGTTGCGATTGCGACCAGCGCAGGTCTCGGCATTGGTGAAGCCTGGGCCGACGACGCCACGTCGTTGACCCCTGCGACACTCAAGACACTGGTCAAGATGGCGCGCGATATCTATCCGCACGATTTTCTCGGCGACAGCTATTACATCACCGCGATCAAGCCATGGGACGGCAAGGCGGCGAAGGACCCGGCGGTGAAGTCGCTGATCAATGACGGCGTCACGCGGCTGGATCAGGACGCCAACGACCGACACAAGGTTGCCTATGCCCAGGTGCCCTGGGAAGCGGACCGCGTGGTGTTGCTGCAGCGGATCGAGCAGACCGCATTCTTCCAGAAGATTCGTGGCGACCTCGTCGTCTCGCTCTACAACCAAAAAGAGCTGTGGCCGAAGTTCGGTTACGAAGGTTCCTCCGCCGAGCATGGCGGCTACATCAAACGTGGCTTCGCCGACATCGACTGGCTGCCGAAGGTCTAGGCCCAGGCAACTCAACAAACAGCGGTGAGGAGGAAATCCAAATGGCAAAATTCGATCTGAATGATAGCGGCGTGGTGGTGATCGTGGGCTCAGGCGCCGGCGGCGGAACATTGGGCAATGAACTTGCACAGAAGGGCGTCAAGGTAGTGATCCTCGAAGCCGGCGCCCGCATCGAGAACCATGACTTCGTCAACGACGAATGGGAGAGCTTTACCCAGCTCGCATGGACCGACATGCGCACCACGTCGGGAAGCTGGCGGGTCGCCAAGGACTTCGCCAACCTGCCGGCCTGGATCGTCAAAGCCGTCGGTGGCTCGACGACCCACTGGGCCGGGGCGTCGCTGCGTTTCGACGAGCACGAATTCAAGGTGAAGACGACCTATGGCGGATTGCCCGGCGCGAACCTGCTGGATTGGCCGATCACGCTCGCCGAAATGGAGCCATGGTACGCCAAGGCCGAAAACAAGATGGGCGTGACGCGCACCAACGGCATTCCCGGCCTGCCCGGCAACAATAATTTCAGGGTGCTCGAGGCCGGCGCCAGGAAGCTCGGCTACAAGACCGTGCATACGGGCAACATGGCCATCAACAGCGAGCCCCGCGATGGGCGCGCCGCCTGCCAGCAGATCGGATTCTGCTTCCAGGGCTGCAAGTCCGGTGCGAAGTGGTCGACGCTCTATACCGAGATTCCAAAGGGTGAAGACACCGGGAATCTCGAGGTGCGGCCCAACAGCATGGCGATCAAGATCGAGCACGATGCATCGGGCAAAGTGACCGGCGTCGTCTATGCCGACGCGTCAGGCGCGATGCAACGCCAGAAGGCGCGCGTGGTGGCGGTTGCCGGCAACTCGATCGAGAGCCCGCGTCTGTTGCTCAACAGCGCATCGACCATGTTCCCCGACGGTCTTGCCAATTCGTCCGGCCAGGTCGGCCGCAACTACATGCGGCACATGACCGGCAGCGTCTACGCGGCGTTCGAGAAGTCGGTGCATATGTATCGCGGCACCACGATGGCCGGCATCATCCGGGATGAGGCCACCAACAATCCAAAGCGTGGGTTCGTCGGCGGTTACGAGATGGAAACGCTGTCGATCGGTGTGCCCTTCATGGCGGCGTTCCTCAATCCGGGCGCGTGGGGACGGCCGTTCTCAGCCGCGATGGAGGCCTATCCGCGCATGGCCGGCATGTGGCTGGTCGGCGAGGACATGCCGCAGGAAACCAACCGCATCACGCTGGATCCCAAGGCCAAGGACAAGTTCGGCATGGCCGTGGCGAGTGTGCATTTCGACGACCATCCCAACGACATCGCGATGCGCAATCACGCCTACAAGCAGGGTGCCGCCGTCTACGAGGCGATCGGCGCCACGGTGACCTATCCGACGCCGCCCTATCCCAGCACCCACAATCTGGGCACCAACCGGATGAGCGAGAAGCCAAGGGATGGCGTGGTCAACAAGTTCGGGCGGACGCACGACATCAAGAATCTGTTCATTTCCGACGGCAGCCAGTTCACCAGCGGAGCTGCCTGCAATCCGACGCTGACGATCGTCTCATTGGCGATCCGACAGGCGGATCACATCGCAGGTGCGATGCAACGCAAGGAAATCTAGCTGCCTGAATAACAATGCGGCCCTGTCCCGGACAGGGCCGCATTCTATTTGGAAGGCGCAAGCTCTATTCGGCCGCGTCGAGAATGACGGGCGCATTGCCACCAAACTCCGCGATCGCCGCGGCACTCACTGCCAACGCACTCCTCGAGCGATAGATCAGACACGAGCACCGCAGCAGCGACGCAAAATTGTTGACCTCGCCATGGTGGTCGAGGACTTCGTTGTGCAGCTTGGTAAGGAATTTCGCGAGGCTCATTCCCTCCTTCGCCGCGATCTCCTCCAGCGTGTCCCAGAACGACATTTCCAGCCGGATCGAGGTGCAATGGCCACCGATCCGCAGCGATCGGGTCTGCGATTCGTAGTCGCGTTGCGGCTGGTGTGCGAACAGCTGGCACATGGCAGTCCTCCCGTCAGTTTATAACTTTTCTAAACGATATACCTGCGCAGGCGACCTCACAATCCCACGTCGTGGACAGCGACATCTCTCGCGAGCTCCGCGTTGCGGCGCCGAACATCAGCATCTTCAATGTGATAGTCAGGATCATCCCCAGCGGGAACCGATTCGGTCGCCGCCCAATGCAATTGCCGTCACGGCGGCCTAGAATGCTGCAAGCCCAGAATCGGTCCCTGAACGAAGCCCATGCCCGTCCGCCAACTCCCAGAACAGGTCGTCAACCGCATCGCCGCCGGCGAGGTGGTGGAACGGCCTGCAAGCGTAGTCAAGGAACTGGTCGAGAACGCCATCGACGCCGGCGCCTCCAGGGTCGACATCTTCACCGATGGCGGCGGCCGGCGGCGGATCGGCATCACCGACGACGGCAGCGGCATGACCCATGCCGACCTGACGCTGGCAGTCGATCGCCACGCCACCTCCAAGCTCGACGACGAGGATCTGTTGCGGATTCGTACGCTGGGATTCCGCGGCGAGGCGCTGCCCTCGATCGGCGCGGTGGCGAGGCTCGGCATCACGACGCGGCACGCAGGCGAGCCGCATGCCTGGTCGCTGTCGGTCGAAGGCGGCGCGAAGTCGCCGATCATGCCGGCGGCGCTGAGCCAGGGCACCCGCGTCGAGGTCAGCGATCTCTTTTTTGCGACACCGGCGCGGCTGAAATTCCTCAAGACCGACCGCACCGAGGCCGAAGCGATCCGCGAAGTGGTGCGAAGGCTGGCAATGGCGCGGCCCGACATCTCCTTTACGCTGGCCGGCGAAGAGCGCGCGCCGGTGACCTGGGCCGCAGCACTGCCCGGTGCTCCGGGTCGGCTGACGCGACTGGGCGATATCCTCGGCGCGGATTTCCGTTCCAGCGCGATCGAAGTGCGCAGCGAGCGCGACGGCGTGGTGGTCGAAGGCTTTGCCGCCGCCCCCTCGCTGACGCGGGCCAATGCGCTCGGACAGTATCTGTTCGTCAACGGCCGCCCGGTGCGCGACAAGCTGATCCTCGGCGCGGTGCGCGCGGCCTATTCCGACTATCTGCCGCGCGACCGCCATCCGGTCGTGGCGCTGTTCGTGACGCTGGAGCCGCAGGAAGTCGATGCCAACGTGCATCCCGCCAAGACCGAGGTCAGGTTCCGCAACGCCGGCCTGGTCCGTGCGCTGATCGTGCATGCACTCAAGGACGGCCTCGCGCGCGAAGGCCGGCGCACGGCTGCGAACACCGATGGTGCTACGCTCGCCTCGTTCCGCCCATCCTTCGCGCCGCGCCCGAGCAATTGGGACTGGCGAAGCTCGCCTTCCTATCCGACAGGACCGATGCCCTCCTTCGCCGGTTCGGCGGCGCCGGCCTTCACCGAGCCGGGACAGGCCGCATTCGATGTCGGCACGCCGACGGCCGATGTGCGCTTCGAGGCGCAACCCGCCGCCGACATGCTCGATCGCCCGCTGGGTGCGGCACGCACGCAGATCCACGAGACCTATATCGTGTCGCAGACCCGCGACGGACTGATCGTCGTGGACCAGCACGCCGCCCATGAGCGCATCGTCTACGAGAAGCTCAAGGCCTCACTGGCGCGCAACGGCGTGCAGCGGCAGATCTTGCTGATTCCCGAGATCGTCGAACTCGACGAGGCCACGGTCGAGAAGCTGCTCGATCGTTCTCTGGAACTGGCAACGTTCGGGCTGGCGATCGATTCCTTTGGCCCTGGCGCGGTTGCGGTGCGCGAGACGCCGTCGCTGCTCGGCAAGGCGAATGCCGCGGGCCTGTTGCGTGATCTCGCCGAGCATATGGCGGAATGGGACGAGGCGTTACCTTTGGAGCGTCGGCTGATGCATGTCGCCGCCACCATGGCCTGTCACGGCTCGGTCCGCGCCGGCCGCCGCCTCAAGCCGGAAGAGATGAACGCGCTGCTGCGCGAGATGGAAGACACGCCGAACTCCGGCCAGTGCAATCACGGTCGCCCGACCTATGTGGAATTGAAGCTATCGGATATCGAGAAGCTGTTCGGGCGGAGGTGACGTCGCGTCGCACTCAACTGTCATCGCCCGGCTTGACCCGCCGACCCAGTACTCCGCAGCGTTCGAAATAGACCACTAGCTTCCCGGCGTACTGGATGCCCCGCCTTCGCGGGGCATGACAGTCATGATTGGGCCACGGCCTTCAGGAACACGAACTCCGTGTCGTCATAGACCCGCCGCTCCAGCTCCTCGAATCCCTCAGGTGCCGCGAACGCCGCGGCCTTCGCCTCTTCCACCACCAGCAACGTGCCCGGCGTCAGCCAGCCGCCCTCGCGCAGCGAGGCCAGCGCATTTTCCGCGAGTCCCTTGCCGTAAGGCGGATCGAGGAACACCAGCGAGAACGGCTCCATCGGATGAACAGGGCCGAGATTGGTGGCGTCGCGGCGATAGACTTTTGTCACGCCGCCCAGCCCTAACGCCTCGACATTATTGCGGAGCAGCGCCCGCGCTTCCGCGCCATTGTCGACGAACAGCGTGAACGCCGCGCCGCGCGAGGTCGCCTCGATGCCGAGCGCGCCGGTGCCCGCGAACAGGTCGAGCACGCGCGCGCCTTCGATCGGATCGTCATAGGCATGGACGAGGATGTTGAACACCGACTCGCGCAAGCGATCCGCGGTGGGGCGGATCTCGCGCGATGAGGGCGAGGCCAGATTACGACCCTTCAACCGTCCGCCGACGACACGCATAGCCCAACTACTCGTCCCGCGGCTTCAGATCGCGCTTGCCGTGATAGCCGCGCTGCGGACGGCGCGGCGGGCCGTAGCCATTGGCCTCTTCCTCGTTGCGCGCGCGGGCTTCCTCGCTGCCGGTGCGCTGCACCAGCACGCGGCGACCCTTGCGGTCGGCGATCACGCCTCGCTGGGTCACGGGCTTGGGAGGCGTTGGCTCCTTGTCACCCGGCATCGGCCGGTTGAAGTCAGCGCCTGCCAACTCAGCAATCTTCTCGCCGAGCTGCTCGCGCAGCACGCGGGTCTTGACTTCCTCGACCTGGCCTTCGGCGAGTTCGCCGAGCTGGAACGGGCCGTAGGACACCCGGATCAGCCGGTTCACTTCGAGGCCGAGATGCGCCATCACGTTCCGCACTTCGCGGTTCTTGCCTTCGCGGATCGCAAACACCAGCCAGACATTGGCGCCCTGGTCGCGCTCCAGCGTCGCGTCGATCGAACCGTATTTGACGCCGTCGACTTCGACGCCCTTCTTGAGTTCATCGAGCTGCGCCTGCGTGACTTCGCCATGGGCGCGGACGCGGTAGCGCCGCAGCCAGCCGGTGTCGGGCAGTTCGAGCGCGCGTGCCAGCCCACCATCATTGGTCAGCAGCAGCAGGCCCTCGGTATTGAAATCGAGCCGCCCGATCGAGATCAGCCGCGGCAGGCCTTCGGGCAGATTGTCGAATACCGTCGGCCGCCCTTCGGGATCGGCATGCGTCGTCATCAGGCCGCGCGGCTTGTGAAACATGAAGAGGCGCGTGCGCTCGCGCGGCGGCAACGGCTTGCCATCGACGGTGATCGCATCGTTGGCGGTGACGTCGAGCGCCGGCGAATTGATGACGCGGCCGTTGACGCTGACGCGGCCTTGCGTGATCCATTCCTCGGCGTCGCGCCGCGAGGCCAGGCCGGCGCGCGACACCACCTTGGCGATGCGCTCACCTGACTTCTTGACCTTCGGCGGCTGCGGCCCGCGCTTTTCGAATTCGGTCTTGCGCTCGCGATACGCGCCACGGCCGCCGAACGCCGGACGTTTTGCAAAGATCCTGCTGTCATCCTCGTTCTCGCGGCGCGGACGTTCGTCACCCGGCTCGCTGCGGGGATGCTCCTGCCAGTCGGTGCGGCCTTCGGGCCGTTGACGCGGCCGGTCGAACTTCGGACGATCACCGGCGGGACGATCCTCGCGCGAACGCGAGAAGCGCGGACGCTCGTCACCGCCGCGGTCGTCGCGGGAACGGTCAAAGCGCGGCTTGTCGAAACTGCGCGCGCCGTCACGGGCGGGACGCGCATCGCGCTCGCCACGATCCTCGCGCTTCTGCCACGGCTTTGAATCGCTACGGTCGGCGCCGAAGCTCTTGCGCGGGCCGCGGTCGGGCGCGCCACGCGAGGAGAATTTCTTGTCGCCGCCAAATTTGCGCTCTGGACGATCGCCGCGGGGACGGTCGCCGTCCTTGCGGAAACCTTCGCCACGCGGCGTATAGGGACGCTTCTCTCCAAATTTCTTCTCGCCAAAGCGCGCCGCCGGACGAGCATCGTCGCGATCCCCAGGGCCGCTCTTGCGGTCCCGAGGGCCGCTGTCGCGGTCCCGGCGCGGCGGACGGTCGTCGCGATTGAAGTTCGGGCGATCGCCGCGCGGCGTGTAGGGGCGCTTCTCACCACCGCGATCTTCGCGCGGCTTGAACGAACGCTTTTCGCCGTCGTCGCCACGGGACGGACGGCTGGAAAACGGCCGGTCGCCACGGGGACGGTCATCCCGGTTGAAACGCTGCGGACGGTCACCGCCCTCGCTGCGATCGCGGAACGGCCGGTCGCCACGCGGCGGGCGCGGCGCGTCGAAATCGCGGCGCGGCGGACGATCGCCGTCGCGCTTGCCGGCGTAGGGCTTAGCCCCGCCAGCATAAGGCTTCTTGTCGAACGATCGCGCGCCGTCTGGCTTGCCGGCATAGGGACGCCGCTCGCCGTCGCGCTTGTCGCCGTCAACCTTACCGGCAAAACCGCGCTTGGCGAATTTCTTCTCAGGTCCCCTGGCCGCGCCCGAACGGCCCTTGCCGCCTGAGGGGCGGCCGCTGCCGGGGCGATCACGCCGGCCGCGGGAATCGTTGTCTTTGTCGTTGTCGCGGGGCATGAATAGTCTCTCGTTCTTAGCTGAAATGGCGATCAGGCGGATGTGGATCGGCTGTCATAGCGGTAACGCGCGCGCACTTGGCTCAAGGCGCAATCTCACGCAAAACCGGTATCCACGTTTGCTGAAGGCGCTTCTAGTAGCAGGTTTCTTCCGATGATACGAGGGATGACTGCCCCTTCTTTCATGGATTTGGCGCTCAAAACGGCCAAAAATGCCGCCAAGGCGGGCGAAGTTCCGATCGGATGCGTCATTGTCCGGGGTTATGAGGTCATCGCCACCGCCGGCAACCGGACCCTGACCGACCGCGATCCGACCGCCCATGCCGAGGTTTTGGCGATCCGGCAGGCCGCGGAGGCCATCGGGACCGAGCGGCTGGTCGATTGCGACCTCTATGTCACGCTCGAGCCCTGCACAATGTGCGCCGGCGCGATCTCGTTTGCGCGCATCCGGCGGCTGTATTACGGCGCCGCCGACCCGAAGGGCGGCGCGGTGGATTCCGGGGTGCGGTTCTTTGCGCAGCCGACCTGCCATCACGTGCCGGAGGTGTATTCGTCGGTCGGCGAGACCGAGGCGGCGACGCTGCTGAAGGATTTTTTCCGGGTGAGAAGGTAGCCGACCCCGCTTGCCCGTCATTGCGAGCGAAGCGAAGCAATCCATCGCGCAGCATAGCGGACAGATGGATTGCTTCGTCGCTTCGCTCCTCGCAATGACGGAAAATGAGTTACGCAGCGGTGAAAAACTCCTTCAACAACCTCGCCGTCACATCCGGATTCTCCTCCGGCAAAAAATGTCCGCTGTCGACCGGCGCGCCCCGCACATTGGTCGCCCACTTCTTCCAGGTGTCGAGCGGGGTGGTCGCGGCGCTGGCGACGCCGGCATCGCCCCACAGCGCCAGCATCGGGATCGTGATCTTCTTGCCGGCGTCGAAATCGGCCTTGTCGATCTCATAGTCGGCATAAGCGCCGGCGCGGTAGTCCTCGCACATCGCATGCACGCGGGCGGGATCGCGGAACGGTGCGAGGTAATGCTCCAGCGCGCGCGGGTCGATGGCGTCAAGCGTCTGGCTCTTGGTCTGGCTCGCCATCTTCTGCCGGAGGAAGAATTCGCCATGGCCGTCGATCAGCGTTTCCGGCAGCGGATGCGGCTGCGCCAGAAACGCCCAATGATAAATTTTCAGCGCGGAGAGCCGGTTCAGCTTCTCCCAGTAGTCATAGGTCGGCGCGATATCGAGCACAGCGAGTTTTGACAGCCGGCCGGGATGGTCGAGCGCGAGGCGATACGACACCCGCCCGCCGCGGTCGTGACCGGCGAGCGCGAAATGCACGTGGCCGAGCTGCTCCATCGCCTCGACCATGACCTTGGCCATCGCACGCTTGGTGTAGGGCGTGTGGTGTTCGTCGGTGCGCGGCATGTCCGACCAGCCATAGCCCGGCAGGTCGGCGATGATCAGCGTGAAGCTATCAGCCAGTTGTGATGCCACCGGATGCCACATCACATGCGTGGACGAAAATCCGTGCAGCAGCAACAGCGGCGGCCCCTTGCCGCCGACGCGGGCGAAAATGCGGCCCGCCGACGTGTTGATCCATTCGGAGGCGTAGCCGGGAAACAGATCGGCAAGATCAGACATGGTGAGCGCTCCCTTCGCGGCGGGCCGCTGCTTTAAACATTGTTTGGCGTTGCCGCTGGCACGTCCCGGGTTTATGCCATTCATCAAGTCTGCCCAACAAGAAGCAAATGCGAGGAAGTGCCATGTCGATCGATTTCGAGATTCCGGCCGAAGCCAAGGCAATCCGCGAGAAGGTCCGCAAATGGGTGCAGGAAGAGTGCATCCCCGCGGAAAAGGAACTCGATACCAAGCCGCTCGCTGAAGTCCTCGGGCCGCTGCGGGCCAAGGCCCGCGCGCGCGGCCTGTGGTGCCCGTGGGTGCCGAAGGAATATGGCGGCATGGGCTTAGGTCCGCTCGCCAATGCGCTGGTGCAGATGGAGCTCGGCGAAAGCATGCTCGGCGCGCTGTCGATGAACACGCAGGGCCCCGACGACGCCTCGATGATGACGATATTGGCCCACGGCACGGAATATCAGAAGGAGAAGTTCCTTAAACCCCTGCTGAACGGCGACAAGCGCATCTGCTTCTCGATGACCGAGAAGGCCGCCGGCGCCGACGCCACCGGCATGCAGACCACGGCCGTGAAGGACGGCAACGAGAATTACATCCTCAACGGCGAGAAATGGTTTTCGTCCTCGGCCAGCGTCGCCGACATGGCGCTGGTGGTCGCCAGAACCGATCCGAACGCGCCGCGTCACAAGCAGCACTCGACTTTCATCGTCGAACTGCCGAATCCCGGCTACAAGATCAAGCGCAACGTCGCCAACATGGCGATCGAGGGGCCGCATGCCGACGCGATCCACGGTGGCCACTCCGAGATCGAGATCAAGGATTTGAAAGTGCCGGCCGACAATCTGCTCGGCGGCGAAGGCAACGGTTTCAATATGGGCCAGCACCGGCTGGCCTATGGCCGCCTTCGCCACGGCATGCACAACGTCGCCAAGGCGCAGCGCGCGCTCGACATGGCGGTCGGCCACATCACCAAACGCTCGACCTTCGGCCAGTTGCTCGCCGACCGGCAAGCCGTGCAGTTCATGCTCGCCGACTGCGCCGAGCAGCTCTATATCGGCCGGCTCATGCTCCTCCATATCGCCTACAAGGCGGAGAAGGGCCTCGATATCAGGCAGGAGAACTCGATCGCCAAGGTCTACCATGCGCACATGGTGCACAAGGTGATCGACACCGCGATCCAGCTCCACGGCGCGCTCGGCTTCAGCCAGGATACGCCGCTCGCCAAATGGTACACGCAGGTGCGCTCGCAGCGGCTGGTCGACGGTCCGGACGAGGTGCACCGGTGGAAGATCGGCAAGAACGTCATCAAGGCGTTCCGCGAGCATGGCACGACGGCGAGTGCTGTCGGTGGGGATTTGCTGTAGGGGTCGCATAAATACAGGTGTCGTCCCGGCGAACGCCGGGACCCATAACCCCGGTCATCTGTTGTTGAAAAAAGCCGTCGACTATCGTGCGAAACAACAACCGCTGCGGCGTATGGGTCCCCCGATGCGCAATTGCGCATCTGAGCTCAAGGCCGGGACGACGGCGGTGTTTGTTGTTGCAGCGTGACCTAAACGCAGTTTCGCATTCTCGCGGCGCATTGCGCCCGAGCTTTGCCAGAAACTCCTTGCCCTCGAAATAAGAGGGCGCAGGGAAGACCGGGTGCGCGCTGCACCCGCGGTCTCGCGTGCGGTTTGCACAAAACAAAGTGCACACGAGCATACAGGGCAGCGGAGAACACCCGGCCTTCCCTGCGCAATGGCTTTACGGCTTATGCCGCG
>NZ_JAFCMA010000037.1:0-72101 GCF_018130125.1 Bradyrhizobium sp. AUGA SZCCT0177
GGCGTGACAATCACACAATTAATAAGCGCTCGAGTTGATGAGGTAATCGAATAATCGTGCGAGTCCGCTCTTGGCACTTTTAGGACATGCCGACCGGCCGTGACGATGTCTGCGTCCGGGAGAAGACCGGAAGTGGCCGGCCGACCGTCAACCGACGAAAATGACTCATCTCGGACCATCCGCGGCAATAGAATTCTGATGGCAACTGTTAACCTAAACTGTGCTCCGACGCCCCATACCGTCCTATAATGTACTGTGGTATGTTTCTAACCACAGCATTGGACCGGCTACATGGAACGCCGCGCGTTCATTACCTTACTAGGGGGCGTAGTTGCGTCACCTTTTGTTTGCCCACTCGTCGCGCGTGCGCAGGGGAAGACATGGCGGCTTGGCTTTCTCACACCCGGAGCAGCCGAGACCAATAACCCCGGGAGTGTGCGACAAACAACCCTGAAAGTGCTCGCGGATCGAGGGTTCAGTGAGGGACGTAACCTTGTCTACTTGCCTGCGGGAGCCGATGGAAATTTGTCGCGCCTCCCTGAGCTCGCCAAAATGCTTGCTGAGCAGCGTGTCGACGTAATCATAGCAGTAGGCGCGTTGGCGGCTCGCGCCGCCATGAGAGCGTCCCCAGGCACTCCTGTCGTTCTGTCTTTTTCCGGTGACGATCCGGTGCAGGGCGGCCTCGCGGCTAGCTTGGCCCGTCCCGGCGGATTGGTCACCGGTATCTTTTTTCGGGGTATTGAGACAGACGCGAAGCGGCTCGAGATCCTTCGCGAGGCTGTTCCCGCCGCACGCGCGTTCGGCTTTCTCGCGACACCGACGCTGGAGCCCGAGCGCTCCGAGCTTCTCGCGGGAACTGCCGCCAAGCTGGACATTTCGCTGGCGACGCGTGTGGTTCAAAGTCCCGCTGACTACGTGGCCGCGTTTGATGCGTTCCACGCTGAGGGTGTAACCGGAGTGCTTGTCATGGCGTCGACAATCTTTGCTGCCGATGCACCGATTGTATCCCAGCTTGCGATGGAGCGTGGAATGGCAACCATTTGCGAGTGGGACCACATGGCGCGAGCGGGGTGCATGTTGGGATTTGGACCCGACTTGGTTGGGCTGAGACGGCTCACAGGCGATTACGTGGCAAAAATCTTTAATGGTGCGAGCCCTGCCGATCTTCCCATCCAACTGCCGGACCGCTTTAATCTTACTGTGAACCTTCGCGTCGTAGGGCAACTGAAACTGCAGCTTCCCACAGTCTTTCTCGGCCGCGTCGACGAGGTGATCGAATAGTAGCCGCGACTTCTGAGTTTGGCACTTTTGAGACATGCCGACCGGCCGTGACTATGTCAGCTTCCGGGGGCAGACCAGACGTCATGGGCAGACCGGCATAGTGACGCTAATGACCCATGGCGGACATCAACAGCTCAAATCTATTCCTCAAGCTGCCAGGCTTCTCCGCTTGCGGCCCGGTCGCCGGGTGGTACGCTTCCAACCTGTGAGACGGATATTCTGACTGCAACAAGCGAGTTGGAGCATTCTAGATGTCTTATGTTCCGCCGAAGTGGCCAATCCCTTCTGATGTGAAATGGATCGAAATCAATGGATATCCTATGGCATATCAGGACAACGGAGCGGGGGAGCCACTCGTTTTGATCCACGGATCGCTCCATGATTATCGAATGTGGTCGAACTCGAAGTGTTCTCCAAAAAGCACCGAGTGCTCAACGTCAGTCTCAGGCATTACTTTCCTGAATTGTGGGATGGTGCTGGAAGCGATTTTTCATGCGTCCAACACGCTCATGATGTGGGTGCATTCATTCAACAATTATCGATTGGTCCAGTCCATTTGCTGGGTCATTCTCGCGGCGGTGCGGTCGCTATCGAAGTGGCGAAGAAATATCCAAGTCTCATCCGAACTCTTATTCTGGAGGATGCAGCTGCAAGGCTTGAGCTTGCGGATACGGACGAGAAGACGATTGCTTTCCGGTCAAAGTTATTTGCCGACTTTCGCCAAGACGTAGCCGAAGGAAACCTTGAAGACGGAATGGCGCGGTTTATAGATGGTATGGGTGGGCCTGGCTCTTGGAAGAGTATGACAACGGATCGCCAGAAGAGATTTCTTCAGAACGCTTGGACGGCGCTCGTCGAAGATCCGCTTCCTCTTACAGGAGACGACGAACTGAGGAAGTTCAATTTCCCGGTCCTACTGTTAACTGGCGAGAAATCGCCGCCGATGTACGGTCTTTTGATCGCCGAGATGCAAATACGGGGGAATTTCAAACCACCTGTCATTATTCCGGGCGTCGGTCATGGAATGAATGCTCAAGACCCAAAGGCCGTCAGCGAGACTGTCCTAAACTTCACAACAGAGCATTGAAAATGCTCTAACGGTGCGCCGGGTGTTGTCCATGCGTGACGTCCAAGCCTTCAGATACCTCAACACTTCCGCTTTTGGCACTTTTCGGACTTGTCGCCATGGCCCGTCGATGTCTGCTGTCGAAGGTAGGGCGGACATCCCTCACCGTGCCGCGACGTCCGAGGCTGACCCGGAGCGGACATGCGCCGGGGTTCTCGCCGCAGCGCTTGCCAGATTAATTTGGACGGATACTATTCGCCGGATTCCTGGGCAGTGGATATGAAACGACGCGATCTCATCCTGGCGGCTGCTGGTGCTGCCCTGTGGTCATCAACGGGACGAGGGCAGCAGGCTTCACGGATCGTAGGGGTTCTCGGAATTGGATCCCAAGACGCCGTTCGCGCGAATTTTGCGCCCGCCAAGACTCGCATGGCCGAAGTGGGTTTCATTGAAGGACAGAATCTAGCGATTGAATATCGCGCGGCCGACTATCAGCAAGATCGGCTGCCCGGGATGGCCGGAGACCTGGTTCAGCGGCGGGTGGCCGCCCTCGTTGCCTTCTCGGGGCCGGCTGTTTCTGCTGCCAAGGCTGCGACTACATCCATCCCGATTATTTTCTTTACCGGCTTTGACCCGTCGGCAAGCGGCTTTGTGAACAGCCTGAACCGACCGGGCGGCAACGTCACGGGCGTCTCTATTCTCACGCCAGAATTGAATTTCAAGCGGCTAGAGCTCCTTCACGAGCTGGTACCGGCAGCAAAGACCATTGCATTCCTCTACACTCGAACCGGCATCACATCAGAAGATACTTCCCATAAGAGTGTGCAACAAGCAGCGGAAGCCCTCGGTGTGAAGATGCTCCTGTTCAGCGTAAGCAACCCCATTGACTTGGATGAGAGTTTCGCAAGGGCTGAAGGCGCAGGCGCAGGCGCGCTTATTGTCAACAGCGATGCTTTATTCCAGAACAATCGTCAGAAGGTAATCGCGCTCGCGGCACACCACAAATTACCAGCTATGTATTCCATCGCCGAATACGTCGCCGATGGCGGCTTGATAAGCTACGGAACGAACTACACCGATGCTTATCGGCAGGTCGGAGAGTTTGTTGTGCGCGTGCTGAAGGGCGATAAACCTGAAAACTTGCCTGTACAGCAGGTTACAAAAATAGAGCTTGTCATCAACGCGAAAACTGCAAAATCGCTTGGCCTTACAGTTCCGCTCGCGTTGCTCGGTCGGGCAGACGAGGTGATCGAATAATTGCCCCACTTTGCTGCGGTGCATGAGTCCGGAAGTGGCACTTTTCGGACCTGGCCGGTTGGCCTGGCGATGTCCGTTCACGGGGGCAAAGCAGACTTCGAAAGACCGCCGACTTCCGGGTTTTACCCGGAGCCGACTTCTTTATCGGCGACTTCCGTTCTGGACCGACGCCTTGCCGCACAGCCCGGAATGAGGGACATTCCGCGCCCTGTAATCGGAGGCACCCATGGTTGCGCTGCTTCGACTGGCCCAGATCTTGTCCCTCGCGGCCGCTCTTTGCTTCGCGGCTGCCGTTCCGGCCGGGGCCACGGCAAGTCTCACGTGCGCAGCCGACGACCACAATCTGAGCTTCGATCTGTTGGGCAACATCGGCAGCGGCGACGGCGGCGCGATCCAACTGATCGATGGCGAGATCAAGCTCAAGTCCCTACGTGGGAAATTTAATGCTCGCGAATTCAAGGTTACCCCCGAACACATCTCGGGAAAATGGAGCTTCGGAAATGAGTTGCGGATCGGTATCTCCCCCGAGAGCGTCGATGAAGTCTCGGTATTCCTCGCGATCATTGCCATGCGAGCGAAGAGCGGCGATAGCAATCTGGGCCGCTATCGGGGCGAATATGTTCTCAAGGTGCAGGGACCGAAGGGCGAGAGCGTACTCAGGGGCCGGTTGAAGGACTGCTCCGCGGGCTAGGCCCCGCTTTCGGGTAGCGTTTGATGTTAGCTAATGACAACGGACCTCAGCTCCAGCCCCTGCCACTCGGTTATCGATCTCGCCGCGAAGCGCAACAAAATCGATGGGCTTGGTCAGAAGCGCCTCGGCTCCGCCTTCCAGGGCTTTTCGCTTGGTATCCGCGTCGCCGTAGGCGGTGATCATGATGACGGGCACGTCAGGTCGTGCTGCTTTGGCCTTCGGCAAAAGCTCAAGACCGGTCATTCCAGGCATGTTGATGTCGGAAAGGATCAGAATCAACGAAGCACCTGCCACGTCACTGATCAGTTTAAGCGCGCTGTCTGCCGATTGTGCAAAATCCATCGTGAAGCGGCCGTCACGGATGTCGCGTCTGAATTGCTGGCGAAACAGCGCCTCAACATCGGGTTCGTCGTCAACAACAAGAATAAGCAAGTTCATTTGTCTGCCCCTGCCTTGCTCGTGGCTGCCACGCGCGGAAGAATGACCTTGAACTCGGTGAACTCGCCGGGCCGGGTATCAACCTCGATCGAACCGGCGTGCTGCTTGACGACAATGTCGTGGCTCAACGAGAGACCAAGACCGGTTCCTTCGCCTGGTGGCTTGGTCGTAAAGAATGGGTTGAATATCTTGTCCATCACCTCGGCGGGAATGCCGCCGCCATTGTCCCGAATTTTGATCTCAACGCGGTCGCCAAGGTTCCTGGTCGCAGCGGCGAGGGTAGGCTCGTAGCCATCAAGTTTCGTTTCCGCCTTGCGCTTCGTTGTCGCATAGAAGCCGTTCGAAATCAGGTTGAGGAGGACCCGCGTCATCTCCTGCGGAAACAGGTCGACCCTGCCAATCGTTGGGTCAAGAAACCGCTCCAAGTTCATTTTGAATTGCTGATTCTCGGCCCGGGCTCCGTGATAGGCAAGGTTGAGACATTCTTCGACAAGGCCGTTGAGATTGACCAGCCGACGCTCGCTGGAACCCTCGCGGGAATGCAGCAGCATGTTCTTGACGATCAAGTCGGCGCGTTTGCCGTGTTGAACGACTTTTTCGAGATTGCTTTTCAGCATGTGGGTCAACTCGTCCGACGTCACCCGCGTCTTGTTGTCGAGCGGCGCGGGCTTGAGCACATCATGCAGTTCGTCGACCAGTTCCACCGACAGTGCGGAAAAATTATTGACGAAATTGAGCGGGTTCTTGATCTCGTGGGCAATGCCTGCGGTGAGTTGGCCAAGCGAAGCGAGTTTCTCTGTTTGCACGAGGCGGTCCTGCGCGGCGCGGAGATCGTCGAGAGATTGCGAGAGTTTCCGCGTGCGATCCTGCACCTCATTAAACAGCCCGACATTTGAGATGGCGATCATGGCCTGATCGGCAAAGGTCTTCAGCAGCTGGACGTGGTGATCGTCGAAAAGACCTGGCACGACCCGAGTAACGGCAATGATGCCAATGAGTATGCCCTCGCGAAGCATTGGAACGGTCAGCGAGCTGCGCCAGCCGCGCAGCCGTGCGACATCGCGCAGAAAGTCAGGCGTGGCCTCGTCTTCCGTATCGGCAATCTGAGCGATTTCACCTTTGCGCATCGCCTCGCCGACCGGGAACGCCGACAGCGGCACATCCGTAATCGCTTTGAGGGCAGCGTCGGCGGTAGCATTGATCGACGTAAATGACATCAGGTGCACCGCATCGTCTACTACGCTGAAAACGGCGGTCGAAAGGCCGTTGACCAGCCGGTTGGATCGCTCCGCGATGGCTTCGAAAACAGGCTGCACATCGTCGGGCGAACTGGCGATCACCTTCAGGATGTCGGCCGTCGCGGTTTGCCGTTCCAGCGCCTCCTTGGTCTCGTTGAACAGCCGCGCGTTTTCGATGGCGATCACGGCCTGGTCGGCGAAGGTCTGCACGAGCTCGATCTGCTTATCGCTGAAGGGGCGGACATCACGGCGTGTCAACACGAACACGCCGATGGGCGCGCGCTCGCGCAGCAAAGGGACACCGAGCCGCGTACGCACTTCCGGATCTTGAAATTGGTAATTTGGGTCGGTCTGAGAGTCTTCGATATGAACGGTTTTGCCTTCGAGCAAGACCCGTCCTATCGTGGTATCCGTGCCGGGTTGGAACGAGCAGTTCTCAAGAAACTCCTTCCTGCGAGGAGAGAGCCCACAGCTTGCCGTCAGGCAGTAGGCGTCATCTTTGGGCTGAAAGATCGTTCCCTCGTCGGCGTCGCACAGGCGGCCCGCCGATTCGACTAAAGTGTCCAGCACAGTCTGCAGGTCGAACGCCGAGCGGCTGATGACCTTCAGCACATCGGCGGTCGCGGTCTGCTGTTGGAGGGATTCCCGCAATTCCTTCAGCAGCCGCGTGTTCTCGATGGCGATCACCACTTGTTTGGCAAAATTCGCCAACAGATCGATCTGCCTGGTACTGAATGGCCGCACTTCCTTCCGGTAAATCGTGATGGCGCCGATCGGTTCATTTTCCCGGAGCATCGGGACATTGACGACAGTCCTCGCCCCTGCGCGATCGGAAATCGCGACAACGGCGGGATCGCCCTCGAGATAGGGAGGCTGAGTCCTGATGTCTTCGACTTGAAAGGCTTCCCTGTTTCGGGTCGCCGTTACCACACCGCTTTTCGGATGAGGTCTAAATTTCTGCGGAGTCTCAGCGAACGCGGGCGGAACGTTGTAAAGCGCCACGTTTTGGTAGCTGTCTCCGTCAAACAGACCCATCGTGCCAAAATTCGCACCGCAGATACGCGTCGCGTTCTCCAGCATCTTCTGGAAGACGGGCTCAAGATCGCCCGCCGAGGCGCTGATGACCTCGAGCACCTCCGACGTTGCCGTCTGTTGCTCAAGGGATTCCGACAGCTCCAGAGTCCGGGCCTGAACCGCATCAAACAGTCGAACGTTTTCGATGGCGATCACCGCCTGATCGGCAAAGGTCTGCAGCAAGGCAATCTGTTTATCACTGAATGGATGTACTTCTGTACGGCGCAGCACGATGGTTCCGATGCTTTCGCCCTCGCGTAACAAGGGTACGCACAGAAAGCTGCGGTTGCCGGTGTGGCGCGCCAACTCCCGAGTCCCGGGGAATTCATCGCCTTCGGCGGACTGGATGTCGCGCACATGGATCGGTTTCTTGTCGAGGACCGAGCGCCCCGCGACCCAATCACGGCTGATCGGCCATTTTTCTAAAGTTATCGGTATCGGGCCGTGATGCGCGCCAAGACGCAGGTTGTCGTCGTCCCTCAGGCGTACTACGGCGTCATATGCCTCGCAAAGCTCGCAAGCGCTCTCGACAATGGCCTTCAGCACCGGTCCAACATCGGTCGGCGAGGATGCAATCACACCGAGAACTTTGCTGCTCCCGGTCTGGTATGTCAGCGCCTCGGACAAGTCGCGGGTCTTTGCCTGAACTTCGTCGAACAACCTGGCGTTCTCGATCGCAATCACCGCCTGATCTGAGAACGTGGTGAGCAGCACCATCTGCTTGTCGGTGAAGGGGCGCACGGAATTACGCGACAAGCCGAACACGCCAATCGGAACTCCCTCGCGCAGCAGCGGCGTGCCGATCAGGCTGCGATAACCGCCAAGTCTCTGCGCTTTGCTCAGCTTGTACTCCGGATCGGTTTGGGCATCGAGGATTTGGACAGTTTTGCGCTCGAGCAGAGCTCGACTGGTCACACTTTCACGCCCCGGCTGGAAGGGTATCCGCTCCAATTCCTCTCTGAGCTCCGCCGTAAAGCCACAGTGCGCCCGGGTTTGAAAATAGCCCGCCTCGTTTGGAAGGGCGATTTGTCCGATGTTGGCCTCGCAAAGTCGGACGGCCGACTCTACCAGAGTGTCAAGCACTGTCTGCAGATCGATTCTCGATCGGCTGATGACCTTGAGCACATCGGCGGTCGCGGTCTGTTGCTGCAAAGATTCGCGCAGTTCCTTGAGCAGTCGCGTATTCTCGATGGCGATGACAGCCTGGGCTGCAAAGTTCGTGACGAGCTCGATCTGTTTGTCGGTAAATGGCTTCACTTCCTGTCGGAAAATGCCGAACGCGCCGATCAGATCGTCTCCCTTGAGCATCGGCACGTTCAACAGGCTGCGCGCGCCCCCAAGTTCGGCGGTTGCACGCCTTAGCGGCTCGCCGGCCGCATACGTCTCATCAGCCTTTGTATCTACGATGTGGATCGTTTGTTTCGTGCTAGCAACGCGACCCAGGCCGGTCGTCGGACCGGGCCGGATCGGCCTTAGGTTGAGGTATTCTGCGTACGCCGGCGTCACGCCGAGGGTCGCGATAGCAGTGTAGGCTCCATTCTCGTATCGGAACAAAATCCCGATGCTGGCCTCGCAGATGCGCGTTGCATTTGCCAGCATGCTCTGAAACACCGGCTCCAGCTCGCCAGGCGTGCTGCTGATCACCTGAAGGACTTCGGACGTCGCCGTCTGCTGCTCCAGTGATTCTTTTAGATCGTCGGTGCGCTGCCGTAGCTCGTTGAGCAGTCGGGTATTCTCGATGGCGATGACGGCTTGTTTGGCGAAGTTGGCGACGAGTTCGATCTGCTTTTCAGTAAACGGCTTGACCTCCTGGCGGTGAATCGTGATTGCACCGACTAATTCGTTTTCCTTGAGCATCGGCACGACAAAATATGTCCGGGCCCCCGCAAGATCGGCTATTGCAACAACGGAAGGATTGCCCTCCAGATAGGGCGGCAGGGTTCTAATATCTTCGATGTGGACTACTTCGTGGGTTCGGGCGACGGTGCCGAGACCACTTTGCGGATGCGGTTGGAACGGCGTGGGCGCCACCCAAGCGGCGTAGGCGGCTGGCACATTGCAGAGCGCAACGGGACGGAAACGACCCTCCTCATAAAGATTCATCTGACCAAAATTTGCGCCGCAAATACGCGTTGCGTTTTCCAGCATACTCTTGAACACCGGCTCCAAGTCGCCCGGAGATGAGCTGACGATTTGCAACACCTCGGAGGTCGCGGTTTGCTGCTCTAGCGCTTCGGCCAGATCGCGTTTAAGAGCTGCGTTTTCTCTCTCTAGATCGACGTTCTCAGGCTCACGTTGGCGCTTCGTCGGCGCCTTGCCTCCAGTCGGAGAGCCACGTACCGCGTGTCCGCGCTTCGCCATTTGGACGCTCCGGTCCAGGAACGCTGCAACAACGTCAATAGCGCCAAAGCTACTCAATCCGGAGGCTGCCGTATAGGTCGGTTGAGCGACTTCAGCTTCTGCCTTTGGCGCTTCGACCCCGGGGCGGCCTGACGATGTCCGCTCCTTGGGGCAGAATGGACATTCCGCAGCCAGGCCGCGATGTCCGAGCCAGACCCAACGCGGACATCGGTTCCTTTTGTCATTGGTCCGCGAAAGGTAGGCGATGAAGTTCTATTCGGCCTATGGGGCGCCCTCGGCTTACTGATATGGCACCGCTGTTAAGCGGCAGTCATGGGTCGCCAGTCTTTTCAAGGTGGGTCGGCGCGTTCGCGTCCGGCCGCCGCGCAATCAGAACAGTGACGATACACTCCAGCACCGTCTCTCGCCTTTGATTGCGCAAGAGGATCCGGAGGCGAAGGATTCCCCTATCGGATTTGGACTTCGACTCGCGTTTTTCCAGGACCCTCAAGTCGAGATCGAGCTCGTCGTCCGGGCGTACTGCGTTCGGCATCCTCAGCTCATCCCAGCCCAGTCCGGCAAGGAAATGGAGTCTTGGCTGAAGCTGGGTCGTCAACAAAATATAGATCGAGAAAGTATGGGGACTGCAGGCGGTTAGTCCCCCGAAAATTGAACGCGCTGCAGCCTCCTCATCGATGTTTTCGGGCACCGGATCATACTGCTTGGCGAACTGAACGATTTCGCTCTTGGTGACGAGATAGGGTCCGGCTGTGCAGCTGTCACCGACTTCCACGTCTTCAAAGTACAAACTGCCCATCGGTTTGTCCTCCGCGAGAATGGCTCGATTTAACCGATAAGAATACCAAACTGACGCGCGCTCTCGACGAACCGCCTTCGAGGGTTCGACGTGGGGGCTTGCCTAGCTGCGGATAAGCAACTGGCGTTGTGCTCAGCATAACGGAATCGCTTCCCGCCCGAAACGTGATGGCCGCAATTTTTCGGCAAATCGCTATGGCTGTCGATGGAAAGGCTTCGTTACAGCGTGGCATCCTCGTCACGGACGATTGGCGATGCGGTCTGCTGCGGTGCACGAGTCGGGTAATGGCACAAATCGGCGGTTAAAGGGTGGGCAGAGCATGTCCGCTCTGCCCTGGTATTTCAGACATCAACTTGTTCCGCGCAGTCGCTAAACCAACGTCCACTGTTGGGGAAAAGTGGACTCTGCGTTGACGAGATCTGATGGCCGACCGACACGCTGAAAAAGTCGAAAATTGAACGACCAGGAAAATCTCGCGAAAGGCGTTGCTCTTCTATCGGGGAGGGCAGTGATTAGATAGGGAGGGGGCAACCCAAGGAGTTGCCATGAAAAAGCCTCTGACGATACCGGACGAGTCGCAACCCCGCAACATCACACGCGCTGACCTTGTGATGACCGAGGGGTTTGGCTTGGAAGTCGATGGCCGGATGAAGACGGTATTTCCAACACTGGAAGCGGCGCAGAAAAGGGCGAGGGATCTCAAAGCCGAGTTTCCGATGCTCCAAGTCAAGGTATACGACGCTGCGGAAAAGAAGTTGTTGGAATTGTCGCCGACTGAGTGATGCTATAGACCATAAAAATTGACCAGATTATCCTTCCAGCGGAAGCGAACGTCGTCGGCTTTTAGCCTGCGCAACGGTGAGACGAGGCCGTGGCGATGACTGACAAGCATCCAAACGCCGTAGCGACATAATGCGATCCTCTCATTAGGTCGCGTCATTTGGCGGCCTCATTTCATTTCCAGATAATCGCGCCACGTCGCCTATTGGCGCACATTTCGGACGTAGCGCGATGTCTCAGTTGAGTCCGTTAAGCGCTCCGGAGCGGACGTGGATTTTCCTCAAAATAGTTGATGTCGGCTGCCCCTGATTTTGCGGCCCCAGTGGCATTTACTTTTCCCTCGGGCATCCCCACATAGTGGCGGTGACCCAATGGCAAAAATCTAGCTTTAGGCGGGAGCCGCCGAAGACGAAGGCTGAGCTGCGCCAGATGCTGACCGAGGCCGTCCGCAACACGCAGCCCAGCGCGGAGAACGGGTCGAAGCGCCCGAAGGCCAAAAGTGATCGCGGCTAGGGCGGCCTACGTCGATTAGATTTGCTCGGGCCATAAGATAACCACCCCGGGATTTTCGCGCGGCCACGGCCAAGCGCCAAGTCGCTGACTAGTTGATGCCGCGCGATCCCAACTGATTCCGGCAGTCGGACGATCTGTTCGGTCGGCCGTCGGACTTGGCCGCGCGTTCCAGCAGATTACCTCATGAGGAGGGATCATGTACAACGATTCTCTGTTCAATGCTTTCGCTCGGTCCTTTGAGGTTCGAAGCGAAACCGACATGTCGGTGGCGGAGTATCTGGAATCGTGTCGAGGCGATCCGATGCGATATGCCAATGCGGCCGAGCGCCTGCTGGCTGCGATCGGTGAGCCTCAAATGATTGATACGGCCAAGGACGCCCGCCTTGGCCGTATTTTTTTGAACAGGACCATGCGCGCCTATCCGGCCTTCGCCGGATTCTATGGTATGGAAGAAACCATCGAGCGCATCGTCGGCTTCTTCCGGCACGCAGCTCAAGGTCTGGAAGAGCGCAAGCAGATTCTCTATCTGCTGGGGCCGGTGGGCGGTGGAAAATCGTCGCTGGCGGAGCGGCTGAAATCGTTGATGGAAGTCCATCCCATCTACGTGCTGAAGGCCGGCGACGAACTCAGTCCAGTGTTCGAGAGCCCCCTGAGTTTGTTCGATCCGGAATCGCTGGGGCCGATGATCGAAGAAAAGTACGGCATTCCGCGCCGTCGCCTCCATGGACTGATGAGTCCGTGGTGCTACAAACGGCTGGAAGCATTCGGCGGCGACATTTCACGATTCCGGGTCGCCAAAATCCAGCCCTCGCGCTTGCGGCAGATCGCGGTCGCGAAAACCGAGCCTGGCGACGAGAACAATCAGGACATCGCCTCGCTGGTCGGCAAGGTCGACATTCGCAAGCTGGAGACCTTCGCCCAGAACGACCCTGATGCCTATAGCTATTCCGGCGGCTTGAATCGCTCCAACCAGGGCGTCCTCGAATTCGTCGAGATGTTCAAGGCGCCTATCAAGACGCTGCACCCGCTGTTAACGGCGACCCAGGAAGGCAACTACATCGGTACCGAGAATATCGGGGCCATTCCATTCACCGGTGTCATTCTCGCGCATTCGAACGAAGCCGAATGGCAAAGCTTCAAGGCCAACAAAAAGAACGAAGCCTTCATCGATCGCATCTGCGTGATCAAGGTGCCGTACTGCTTGCGGGTGACCGAGGAGCAGAAGATCTATGAGAAACTTATCCAGGGATCGGAACTCGCTTCCGCGCCGTGTGCGCCGGCAACCCTGGAAACGCTCGCGCGCTTCTCGGTGATGTCCCGTCTTCGCAAGCAAGAAAACTCTACCCTGTTCGCGAAAATGCGGGTCTATGACGGTGAAAGCCTCAAGGAATCCGATTCGAAGGCCCGCAGCGTCCAGGAATACAAGGATGCTGCCGGCGTCGACGAAGGCATGGCCGGCGTCTCGACGCGCTTTGCATTCAAAGTCCTAGCCGCGACCTACAATCACGATACGGCGGAACTTGGCGCCGATCCCGTCCATCTGATGTATGTGCTCGAGCATTCGATCCGCCGTGAGCAGGTTCCTGAGGAAGTCGAAAAGCGTTATCTCGAATTCATCAAGGCCGAGCTCGTGCCGCGCTATGCGGAATTCATCGGCCACGAGATCCAGAAAGCCTATCTGGAATCCTATTCGGATTACGGTCAAAACCTGTTCGATCGCTACGTGGATTATGCCGATGCCTGGATCGAAGATCAGGACTTCAAGGACCCCGATACCGGCCAGATGCTCAATCGCAACCTCCTCAACCAGGAACTGACCAAGATCGAGAAGCCTGCGGGCATCACGAACCCGAAGGACTTCCGCAACGAGGTCGTCAAGTTCTCGCTGCGGTCGAGGGCACAGAACAGCGGCAAAAACCCGTCCTGGACCAGCTATGAAAAGATTCGAGAAGTCATCGAGAAACGGATATTTTCGCAGGTCGAAGACCTTCTTCCGGTTATCTCGTTTGGCTCGAAAAAGGACGGCGATACCGAAAAGAAGCACGGCGAGTTTGTCGCGCGCATGGTGGGACGCGGCTATACCGAGCGTCAGGTTCGCCGCCTCGTCGAATGGTACATGCGGGTGAAGCAAGCCGGCTGAGGCAAATGCAAGGGTGGTTATGCACATCGTCGATCGGCGCCAGAATCCGGGCAGCAAAAGCCTTGAGAACCGCCAATTTGTGACACGCTAATCGAAGGCTTCAGCCACTTTGTTACCTCCATGACTACTCCGATTGCTTTCGGTTGGAGCGGTTGCCGGATGGGATTTGCACGCACTGGAAAGCGCCGCCTTTGCACGGCGCACACCCAACCCGGACATTCCTCGACCGACAGCTTTTGGCGCAGAGCGGACCACAACGTCGGCTCTTGATCCGAAGCGGCCGTGCAGCATAACCGCCCGTTACACCCGTGATGTCGCAGGAAATCCAAGTTAGTGCGCCATCGAGCGCTTCCGGTCCGACTAATCACTTCGATCGACCGATCCCCCGGCTAAGGGGGTCAAATTTGCATGCCGAATGACAGCAGAAGGGGTAAAATCTCCTAGGGTCCACACCCGAGGAGCAACAACATGACCCCACACATCCCCGAGGAATTTTCCACCAGGTTGATCGACTGGAGTTCCTTCGTGATCATGGGCAACACGATGCCGCCCCGAGATCCTGATGAAGACGAAGAGGACGACGACGAAGAGGACGAGGACCGCGCCGACGAACCGCCGGTCGTGCGCGAGCCGGACGAAGACTAGCTAGAGCATGATGCTTTTAGGATTGGGCATAGCCTGAGTTTCGGAAATACCGGCGTCTCGCTCGTCAAGATGCGTTTGGGCGGCGCTTCGTCTTAGCCGAGGTTGGGATCATTGCCACGCGGCCATAGCGGACGCCACGCTCGGCGATAATACGATCGGCGAAGTGCTGCACGTCTCCGCTCGATCCCTTGAGAGCGGTCACCTCCATGCAGCTATCGTTGTCGAGATGGACGTGTGGACGTGTAGCTAATGCAGAAAGGCCCGCATCGCTGCCGGGCCTTTCTTATTGTTGTGCTCTGAATGGTTGGACTTAGAAGTCCATACCTCCCATGCCGCCCATGCCGCCGCCGCCCGGGGGCATACCGCCGCCGCCCGCGTTCTTCTTCGGCACTTCGGCCACCATGGCTTCGGTGGTGATCAGCAGCGCCGCAACGGAAGCCGCGTTCTGGATCGCCACGCGAACCACCTTGGTCGGGTCGATGATGCCCTTGGAGATCAGGTTGACGTATTCGCCGGTCTGCGAGTCGAAACCGTAGGAGTACTGCTCCTTCTCTAGGATCTTGCCAACGATCACGGAGCCGTCTTCGCCCGCGTTGACCGCGATCTGGCGTGCTGGCGCGGATAGCGCCTTGCGCACGATATCGACGCCGGTCTTCTGGTCATCGTTCTTGGTGCGCAGCCCCTTGAGATGCAGGGAGGCACGGAGCAAGGCGACGCCGCCGCCCGGCACGATGCCTTCTTCCACCGCCGCACGGGTCGCGTGCATCGCGTCGTCCACGCGGTCCTTGCGCTCCTTGACTTCGACTTCGGTCGCGCCGCCGACGCGGATCACCGCGACGCCGCCTGCGAGCTTGGCCAGACGCTCCTGCAGCTTCTCACGGTCGTAGTCCGAGGTGGTTTCCTCGATCTGCGCCTTGATCTGTTGAACGCGGGCTTCGATGTCGGCCTTCTTGCCAGCGCCGTTAACGATGGTGGTGTTCTCCTTGTCAATCATCACTTTCTTGGCGCGACCGAGCATGGCGAGCGTGACGTTCTCAAGCTTGATGCCAAGATCTTCCGAGATCGCCTGACCGCCGGTCAGTACCGCGATGTCCTGCAGCATGGCCTTGCGGCGATCGCCGAAGCCCGGCGCCTTGACGGCCGCGACCTTCAGACCACCGCGCAGACGGTTGACGACGAGGGTGGCGAGCGCTTCGCCTTCGACGTCTTCCGCGACGATGACCAGCGGCTTGCCGGTCTGCACGATAGCTTCCAGAAGCGGAAGCAGTTCGTTCAGGCTGGAGAGCTTCTTCTCGTAGACGAGAATATAGACATCATCCATTTCAACGCGCATCTTGTCGGCGTTGGTGATGAAGTAGGGCGAGATGTAGCCGCGGTCGAACTGCATGCCTTCGACGACCTCGAGTTCGGTCTCGAGCGACTTGGCTTCCTCAACCGTAATGACGCCCTCATTGCCGACCTTCTTCATGGCGTCGGCAAGAAACTTGCCGATTTCCACGTCGCCGTTGGAGGAGATGGTGCCGACCTGGGCGATTTCCTCGTTCGAGGTGACCTTCTTGGAGTTCTTGACGAGGTCGGCGACCACGGCGTCCACCGCCAGGTCGATACCGCGCTTCAGATCCATCGGGTTCATGCCGGCAGCAACCGACTTGGCGCCTTCGCGGACGATAGCTGCCGCCAGCACGGTCGCAGTGGTGGTTCCGTCGCCGGCCGCATCGGCCGCCTTGGAGGCTACTTCGCGCACCATTTGTGCGCCCATGTTCTCGAACTTGTCTTCGAGTTCGATTTCCTTGGCGACGGTGACGCCGTCCTTGGTGATGCGGGGAGCGCCGAACGACTTGTCGAGCACGACGTTGCGGCCCTTGGGGCCGAGGGTGACCTTCACCGCGTTGTTGAGAATTTCGACACCGCGCAGCATCCTGTCGCGGGCATCAACGCCGAATTTGACTTCCTTGGCTGACATAATGATCTCCGTATTCCCAGATCCCAAGGTGCGCGCGACTGGGCGGATTCCTGGGGGATGAGATTTGGATTGCAGACCTCTTCCTTCGAGATGCTGGCTGCGCCGGCTCCTCAGGATGAGGGAACGGGCTAAAGCGCTTAAGCGGCCTTCTTCTTGGCGGCGGGAACGTCGGTGAGAACGCCCATGATGTCGCTTTCCTTCATGATCAGAAGTTCCTGACCATCGAGCTTGACCTCGGTGCCCGACCACTTGCCGAACAACACGCGGTCACCCACCTTGAGGTCGATCGGGATCAGCTTGCCGGCTTCGTCACGGCCGCCCGGACCAACGGCGATGATCTCGCCCTGCGAGGGCTTTTCCTTGGCACTGTCCGGAATGAGGATGCCGCCTGCGGTTTTGTCTTCGGCATCGATGCGTTTGACCACGACGCGATCGTGGAGCGGACGGAACTTCATGCGATCCTCCATGGCTTTTGTGATTATTATGGCTTTTGTGATTATTTCTGGATTGGCAGTCGCAATGAGCGAGTGCTAGCCGCTCTTCACATAAGCCTGTGACCCTGGGGCGCAAGGGCTTCGGCCCACGATGTTTGACTGCGGCTTGAGTTTCTGGAGGAGGGGCGACTGCTAGCAAGTGAAGTAACATGCTGCTAGCGTGTTGATTGCTATGACCTATTGAACGTTTCCCTTTTTGGCGAATTGAGAATCACGCATTACTCTTCAGTTGGGCTGGAGGTTGGCATGGTCGAGCAAGATGCGGTTTCCAAGGATTTCAGGAAGCAGGTCTTAGGCTACGGACTGACAACAGCGGAAATCGTTTATCGCCGTCCCGATCGGCGCTGGCTGCTGCAAGCTTACGTCTGGCAGGACTACGATATGTTTCCGGATTTCCCGGCGTTGAAGGATTTCCTCGCGTTCTGGGAAAAATCACTCGAAGGACCCCTGTTCGCAGTTACCGTTGTGCACTCGAAACTCATCAAGCCTGCTGAGCTGCACGCTATCGACGGCGTGTTCCGGTTGCACTAATTCAACTGAAGCAATTGCGGTGGGAGCGCACCTGAGCACATTCTGAGGCTCGGCGACTTGACTGCGCGGCCCGCGCGGCCCGCGCGGCAATTGAACGGCTTTCTTTTTGATTTGCCGGAACGAACCTCCGAATGCTCGGTTGTCATATGTTCCCGACCATTAAGGAGACGGGATGATAAACAGAATGATCCCAACAAGTCTGGTCAGCAGAATCGACAGGGCGATTAGTCCGCTAAGTCCGGCCAGAACCCGAATTAGACGCCTGGCCAACAGGCGCAAAATCCAAACCAGAGCGGCTAGCAGAGCGGCGGCTAACAAAGAGATCCGCAACGCTAATGGAAACGAACTGCTCGCTTCGACGTGAATGGCATGAAAAGTCTCTTGTCCGTGCTCGACGTAAAGGCTGACCGTATTTACAACGCCGTAAGCGTAGGCAAGCCAGACGGTATCCCGGCTTGTGCCCGTCTTAATGACTGCTTGCCGCCCAAACTAACCGCTTGCGCGATGTCAGTGCGATGTTGGTGACGGCTTGCCCCAGCTTGTCGTCGTCTTCGATCGTTCCGGCAGACAATACGTGCGCGACACTTCCCATTCTCCATTCTCAAGCGCACGATGCGCTTCGGTCCATGCCCTCAGAGGAGGTAGCTATGGAACATCAATTTTTCATTCGCCAGCAAAACCTTAAGCTCTATCGCAGTCTCGTGGCTGCATCGGAAGCGGCGGCAGCGAAAGCTGACGCGCGGCAGGAGAAGCTTCTAAAGCTACTGGCAGAGGAAGTAGCGAACGAACCGCTGCCCAGAAAGAACTAAGGCGCTTGATGCCGGCGTGAGTGGCTAAACCTGTCAAAAACAATTAGGAGCGGCTACGGAGAAAGATCCATCTATAGTGGCGGCCTTTAGTTTGCCGTCTTTCTGAACTCCGGCAATTCCCTTCGCGGCATTGCCGAACATACAGGACATAGTTGGCGCTGCGATCGCGGACATTGCGATATCAATTAGGGGGCGCTTTGCGGGCGCTAGCCATGTATCGGAAATCGACCGGACGCCGCGTTCGGTTATCCATCGACCTTGGGACCGAGTCGATGACGGAATTGGGACCGGGCACAAAACGCGGTGCTTCGGTTATGCGTGCGCCGCCGTGGTCGGCTGTTTTGTGGGCAGCACCTTCGCGAGCTGGTCCGAGGCATAGCCGAACAGGGCTCCCGATCACCATCGAGACAATGAGCAAGACCAGCGGGTTGGCGAACGAGGGCGAGATCAGGTTCTGCTATGGGCCGGTGGCCGGCGCGGCGGATGGCTGGTGCAGCGAGTACGCCACAAGCGCAGCGTAACCGTAGACGTTGGCCGGTACCACGGACAGCAGATCGATCGAGGCGACGATGACCAGGAAGAAAACAGTGACGCCGACGACGATCGCTGGCCAGACCGCTCCAAGCCAGGGACCGGGACGTTGACGATGATCAACAGAGCGACACATGCGACCAGCGCACCATAGGCATTGCCGACGATCGTCTTAACGAGTGCATTGTTGTTGGTGCCGCTGTGGAAGAAGCACCCAGCCAATGAAGCCCGGCCACACGAGGACGAAACCACTCAAGGGCCCGAGCGCGAGAAATGCCCAAATGCCTCCAAGAACGGCGATACTCAAAGGGAGAGCAGGCGTTGAAGTGAACACCAGGTGCGACGGGTGTGAAAGCCGCGAAGCTTGGCGTGTCGCTCGATACGCGAGGGTATCCGCGCTGCCGACCTTGCTTCTGACGATCACGCGGCACCTACACATCCAACGACATGCTAAACATCATCGGCAGATTCCACTGAGGGCTGAAAAAAGCCCGCGATGCGACCGAACGGCAATGATCAGGGGCTTCTCGCGTCCTATTTTGAATTCGTAGACTGCAACTTCATAAAGGAGCCGCGACCCAACGTAGCCAACGGTCACGAACGCGCTTTCTTGCGAACCCTTTTGAGCAACTTCCCATCGATTTGCAGCCGACAACGCATCGCCGACGGCATTGCCGGTTTCTTTGTCTATCGATACTTGGCGTTTAAAAGACGCACTCGGCGCGGGCCGAACAAGTCCCTCGTCATTTACCCGCACCCATTCCTTAATTTCACACGAATAGACCTCGGCCACGGCTCCGGTCGGGCACACAGCAAGGGCCGCCATAATGGCTGCAAATGTGGTGTTGAGTTTCAATCAAATCACTTTCCGAACTGGCTTGTTACTCTCCTTAGCGGTACAAGAATCCATTATCGCAAGCATTGCAGTGGCAAGGTTACCGTCGTGCGTACTCCCGTGCAATAATCAGCACTCGCGTTGGACACGCCTTGAAAAAGTGTACCACGTGAACGACCACAAAAGTGCTAACCGGGTTGGGGTTGCAGTTTTTTCCTCGGGTCAGCTATCGCTCAAGCGCCGTCAACAGCGACTAGGGGGCGAACATGTACGAAGTTCTGATATTGCTGGTTCTGGTAAATTTGGGCTTCACCAGCTACATCTGGAGAACGGGTCGGGCGTGGCCCTAAGCGGAAATTTCTAGGTAAGCTGCTAAATGGCAAGCCCATCACGCCCAATCATACACCGTCTTCGTTACGAAACGGCATCGAGCTACGAATCACCGACGAGGATCGACGGTTCTTCTCCGATTTCGAGATGTTTGCCGACGCTCTAAACCACAGGTTCGAGCCAAACGAGCCATGGCGGTTGCAAGAACGATCTGACGCTGAACTCACAGGCCGCGAGGAACCGGAGTACGGTCGTCGCTACGAGATTTTCTATAACGAATATAGCGTTGGAAACCTGCAGATTTTTGCGAGCCATCACTACGGCCCCGCTGATCCACAGGTCGGAACCGAAATCGAGTTGCAGTACGCTCGATTGCTGCCATTTGGCGAAATCAACAGGTTCATTTCTGCTATCGCTAACTTCACGGCATCAGGAAATGCAGAAGAAGCTCAGCGTGTAAAAAATACAATTCATGAAACGATGCTCAATGAGCTTTGGCAGCATGAGTTCGACCCCGACCTAGATAGCCGGAATAGCGGCGGATCAATCGAGCTTCGGTTTGATGGATCAGCGGCGGCGTTTTTGAGGACCTCAACAAACCGGAAAGCCCGCTCGATCTGACAGGACATCCGAGCCAACTCCGCTCCGAACCGACATCGTCGCTCTCGGCCTTGAAATCCCAAAGCTCGGCGATCCAGAAACAGGTCACGGAACATCCGAACCTGGCGGGACGGGTGCCGCTTCGACCAGATGCTCCACGGGTGTGTTTCGGCGCAAGCGCATCGGGGTACCGCCAAGGGTATACTCTATCGTCGACGAAGTGATCGAATAAAGCCGGTCTTTGCTGCGGTGCATGAGTCCGCTTGTGGCACCTTTCAGACATGGCGTGATGCCCGGGTGGAGTCAGCTTTCGGGTGTAAAGCGGAAGTTGGATTTCGGGGCAATCAGTGCAGCGTTTTGACCCGTTGAGTACCGGCAGGCCTGCTTGCGCTCGTCGACGAGGTGGTCGAACACTTCTCCGCCTTCCGTTGTTGGCAGCGGCAGCAGGTTGGTCGCGACGACTGGAAGCGGTCCCTGTTAGATACGGGAGAATTAAGCTAAAGTGCGGGCGGCTAAACCTGCTAGCCGACCAGTGATGCTACCGATGCGGTGCCCGCGCGGGTTCGCCTCCGTCCTGAAGAAAGACCAATCTAGGAAAAACTAATGGGAACGTTTGGTGGCTATCAACCAAATGCGGGTCGCAAAAAAGGCGGCATCAACGCCAGGACAGCAGCTCTGCGGAACATCGCAGACGAGGCCTTAGCCGCCGGAATCACTCCGCTTGAGGTCATGCTCCAGAACATGCGCTTCTATCACTCGGAGGCGGAGACGATATTGGCCGATCTGCTCAAGGACCTTGCTGAGCACAGCAAGACGCCGGAAGAGTTGATTAGCGCCATGAAGGAACTGGGTTCATTCAAGGAGAAGGCCCAGAAATGCGCGGTCGACGCGGCGCCATTTCTTCACCCCCACCTCAGCGCCGTCAGCGTCAATGCCAACATCAAGGTCGACCGAAACCTGCTCATTGAAGATGGCATGGATGTGGATCAGGCGGCGTCCCTGTACTTGGCGCTGGTCAACGATCCCGAGATGTTGCTGCTTGCGGATGATTCAGCACCTGTGGAGGGTGAGGGCGACGTCGTCCCGGTCGCATAAATAAATACTATCGGATGAATCACGATGAACTTGTCCGAAAGACCGGAAAACATCGATTGATGAGGGGAGCGGGCCGCCTTGTACCTGTTCGGCGCTCTGGCCGGCTTCCCCGATGATATGCTCCAATTCTAGTCGTCCGCAATTTAAAACCAGGTTCGGGGGCTCATGACGGTTCCTGCTCGGTGGAATTTTAGAACCGCCATCCTGCTAAGGGATTGTACAAAAGGACAAAAATTGAAGGATGACGGCGTGACGGTTTTATCCGAAATCAAACTGGAGGGAGATACCTCAGCAGGTGTGCTGAAGTAGCGGTTGTTTCCTTAACTGTTTCTAAGAGAACCGTCATACTGTCATCCGAGTGAGAAAATCCCTGGGGCTCCACGACTTCTGGCTGGTGACGGATCTCCCTTTAAAACCGTCACCCAGCCATCACCGGCCCGACATCCGTCATTGTAGCAGCGGCGCTCATTTCTGATCTTCCTCAATGCCGTGGGCATCGTCCTCGCGCGCCCGCTCTCTTTTCTGATGGTTTGCAAAATCCGCACTTTGGACACGCTTGACGATGTCCTTATTGAACCAGCCCTTGGGAATGAAGCGATTGGTGTCGGCAACACGGTAGGAAATGAGCGCGAGCGGCGACTTCCCCCTTGCCGCCTCCCAAACGTTCAGGCCGGCGGTATTGAGATGCATTCCGATATAATATCGAAAAGTTTTGTCACGGAGGTCTTTGCCGACGCCGATGCAGGGGTCACCCATGGCTTGCAAGGCGCGGCTGATCGACTCGTTGCTTGGCGCGAACCGGTCGTTCTGCTTGTTATGTTGATAATGCACATCGAAGGCAGCGGAAAAGTCGGCAATCCTAATCATGTATTCGGGTCCAAACGTCACACACTCATCCAGAAATGATGCAACGAGATTGGACGATTGCTTAAACTCGTCGAGAGCGGCTTCGCCCTCCTTAGTATTCTTGAAGTAACCGCGCTTCATGGCACTTTGCATGCCCGCCAGCGCCCAATTGAAAATGCCAGATTTCTCGCATTTTAGCAAAAACTCATGAGGTTTTTCGAAGCCGCGCTTTTTGGTTTCGGCACCGAGACCGATCAGCATATCCTCTTTGAACTCACGGCGGCACTCCATGATGATTATTCGATTCCGCACAGCGTCGGTTGCTTCCCGGATTTGTACCGGTGAATTACTTCCCCAAAAGATTGGTTGGTTGATGCACTTCGTGATTATCGGGCCATTCTTAATGTTGATGTCGATGGGATCGCCCGAAATGATGGCTTTGACCCTTGCTGACGCGTGCCACTTACCGCCGTCAAACGCCTCGTGCAGGGTCCATGGTGCACGTCGCACGAACTCCATTAGCCCGTGAGTTCCGCCGATCGCATCAAGCGACGTTGCAATAGGGCGGTCCGTTAGCAGGCCCGATATTGTGTAGATGATCGTCGATTTGCCACTGTTAGACTTGCCGACGAGAATCAGCGCTTTCGATAGCGCCTTTGGCCTCTCGTCAAGTAATGACATCCCGGCCATCTCCTGGACTAGTGCAATGGTTTGCTGCCTTACGTTGTCAGGGCGGTCGGCAAACGCATCCAGCAAAGCGCGGTCCCACCATGGACAGGTCGCGTGCAAATCGTATTCGATATCCAGGGTCCAAGTTGCGTAGTGTTCCTGGGTCAACGGCTCCAGCTTGAGGGTCTTGGGATCGATTAGATGCCCGCGCACCGGAATTTTTCCGTGCGCATCAAGCCTGATGTTATCATTCCGCCGTACATTGGGGCTGCGCAGAATATATTTGCGCGCCTCCATTACGATTTTCGAGGTGGTTTTGATGTTCTCCTCGCGCGCAATTCTTTCGAGAGCGCCCTCGATCGTAGCCTCGGCATTTTTCAAAAGCGTCCAAATTCCATCCTCATATTTATAGAGTGCCTCGTTGTTGTGTTCATCCTTCACGATCCTTAGGTCCTCGTCGCACTTCTCCAGCATCGTCAGATAATTTTCGGCCAGGAAAATGTAATAGTCGTCTGGCTTCGGCCTCTTGTTGTGTCCACCACCGGGCGGCGATGTACCGGGACCGTCGTTTTCGTTTTCGTCAGAATTGCTCGGACCTTCCGGATTTATTCCTAGCTGTGTTGCCAACCAGTAAAGTGCCTCTTTAAAGTCCATGCCCTTTCCATCGTTGCCCCATTGCATGACGATAGAAATCGGCCCCCTTCCACCCTTGTACCGGTCACCGAGATCATGAACTCCAAAGTCTTTGATGCCAATTTCGCCGGTAGCGGCGTTATGGTAGAATGATAAATCCTCCTCATTGGGACGGCCAAGGTCGGCACTGCGAACGCGATAGCCGGCGCTGGTTTTCTTAGCGCAAGGAAAGAGAAAAGGAATCCACTTTTCGAATTGTCGGATTGCAAGATCATTGACTTGCCTCGCTTCAAGATCGTGGCCCAACGGTCTGTTCTTCTGCCATTCGGACCAGTCGAAGTCGCCCTTTGGCGTGTCGTCGGCTTGGCCTTTCGTCTCAGCGGCAGCCGCGGAGGGAGCGGTTGCGTCACTGGCCGTTACATTGGCGAGAATGTTCAGGAACTTCTTACCGTCGTAAGGCAGCTCGCCAGTCACGCTGATAATCCGACTCAGGAATGGTTCGCCCTTGCAATGCCAAAAGCCCGGCAACCTCATCACGCGCGGCAGGTCGTTAACGCTTCGGTCGGACCTGAAGTGGATCGCTAATGCTGTTTGCATAGAGGTGAACTTCGTCAGCTCGATGCCGCGCATCAGAAAAAAGCAGTGCCATTTGCCGGGAGATGTCTGGGTGACGATGTGCGGCTTGGGCAACACCGGGTCATTGAGCACCGGCTCAAGCGATGCGCCGTCGAGATCAACAAATCCGGCGCGGATGGCGACAACGTTATCGCTTTTGCGACGACCCGCCAGGTCGGTTTTATTAATGGTGACGAAGACACCAGCGCCTCCGTTGTTGAGGGCGACCAGTCGTTCCCAGGAGTCGTCGAGCGTACCTTCAATCGTCTTGGCGAGCGCTGGCCTTCTCAATTTTGAATCATCGAACGTCTGGAAGGTAAAACGCGCCGCAAAAGGATCGAGTGCGTGAAGGAAGCGAACAGCCTCCGCCTTATCGCAGTTCAGCAGGGAACGCGCTCGTTGGGGCATTATGTTCCCCCTCGTGGCGTCGCCATCTCGCGCAGCTGGATGGGGTAGGTACGCGGTTGCGGCGTGCGGCCGCAGCTCGTGTCGAACACACTCGTCAGGCCTTCAGCATCAATGAAAACCAGTCCCCAACAGCGCCAGCGGCAAGCGATTCGTTTCTCCCATGCATCCGCGTAGGCGGTGACCAGAGTTTTATAGCGACATCCGGCGATCGCGGTATCGATGTTGAGGCCGGATAGTTTTTGCGCTTGGATGGGGCCAAGACTGCGAGTTGTAATTGCTGACATTTTCGCCGCCGATCACGCCGCGGTATTGCGCGCCGCAATGCGTGCGGTCTGCCAGGCCACGAGATCGGCTTCGAGCCACGCCACGGCGCGACCGCCGTGGCTCAGCGGAATCGGTCTGGGAAATTCGCCGGCTTTCACAAGTTCACTGATCTGGGTTCGGCGAAGGCCAACGAACTGCGGGAGGTCTCGCAGCCTGTACATCCGGTTTAGCTGAAGCTCTGCCATCTTTACGCTCCGAAAAAGTTCGACGGGATTTGCCGGTGGAGCGGCTTTTATAGCGACGACCAGAGATCGGGTCGTCCTCGCCAAATCGATGATTTAAGATGCAGAATGTATCCGGTCTTCAGGGACGTGCATTCCGGGTGCGGTTTTTTTTGAAACCGATCAGTCGATCGACGCCAACGTGCGACCGTTCCGCAGCAATCTCAATCGCGATGGACCCGCTCCCCTTCCAGCGCCCCTGCCAATGTTTTTTGCAAACCCACCGTATTTCATCCAGATCGCGGATCGCATATCCGAGTAGGGCCTTTTCGATCGCAGAAATGTCGCGAGGGCGTGCCTCCCCTTTCTCGCGGCCGCGACCGTGAACGTGCGCGAGTTCCCGGACTGCCAAGTCCTTCAATTCCGGGTCATTTGCGGTCAAACGGTCAATCGCCTCGACGTTACGATCACGCGCCGCACTTATGACGAGTCCGCGCTGAAGTATTCGCCCGTTGCGCCGCGCGACGGCGTCATTATAGGAATTGTCACAACTCATCTCGATGTAGCGGTCGATGTCTTCAGCGGTCGGCTCGTCCATCTCATCCAATTGTCGGTTCATCCATGCCTTGAAGTTTAGGCTGTCGCTCTTCGAACGAAACTGCCAAGGAGGCCGCGGTAAGGTCAAATCGCCCTCCGCAACGGCGTGATACCGGTTGCCGCGTCGGTCGGTTTGGCAGCGCAATACCGCGCCCAATCGGCCATGAGCCGTGCTCGCTTGGCGAACAAATCACCGCGTCGATAGGCGGCCTCCACCTTGTTGCCAATCACATGAGCCAATGCCATTTCGACCACATGATTAGGATAACTGGTCCGTTCCGCTGCCCAATCTCGAAATGTTGATCGGAAGCCGTGGACGGTAATGTCGAGTCGGCCCATCCGTTTCAGTACCTCGGCCATCGCCATATTGGAGATCGGAATACCCTCGCGCCCACCGGGGAATACAAAATCCCCCTTACGCGGTAGAGTTTCCAGAATTTCGAGGGCGCGGCTTGTTAGGGGCACGCGATGCTCTTTCTTGGCCTTCATGCGCCCGGCCGGGATGCTCCACAGCTTCGCGTCCAGATCCATCTCCGGCCAGCGGGCGGCGATGACTTCGCCAGTGCGGGCGGCATTCAGGATCGTGAACTCCAAAGCTCTCGCGCCGATGCCATCGCGAGCTGCGAGCTGAACCATAAACTCGGGTAGTTCGGTAAAGGGCAGCGCTGCGTGATGTTCGACCTTCGCAATCGTATTGCGCGCAGGCAGGGCGTGGATCAAGTTGCCGTCCCAGGCGGCGGGATTTTCTCCGCTGCGATAGCCGCGCGTCTTCGCAAAATCGAGAACAGCCTCGATACGGCCGCGCACCCGGCTCGCCGTCTCCGTCTTGCTGTACCAGATCGGCTCGATCGCTTTCAGAACCAACGCCTTGTCGATCGCTGCGACCGGCAGCTTTCCGAGCGCCGGATAGGTGTACATCTTCATTGTCGAGAGAAATTGCGCGGCGTGTTTGGCATTGTTCCATTTGCGCGAGTGGAACTTGTAGTATTGCTCTACGCATTCCCGAAAGGTGACGTTCGCGGCAGCTGCCAGGGCGTTCTCCGAAGTCTGCCTGACGCGTTCATCCTTGCGGGCATCGAGCGGGTCGATCCCGTCCGTCAACAGCTGCCTCGCCTTGCGCGCGCGCTCGCGGGCCTCGTCCAACGTGAAGTCGCTGACCGGCCCCAGGCCCATAGCCCGCTCGCGTCCGCCGCGCTCGTAGCGGAGCAGCCAAGAGCGGGCGCCGGTTGGCGTAACCTGTAGGTAGAGACCCTTACCGTCACCGTAACGGCCTGGCTCAGTCAGTTTGGCGACCTGCCTCGTGGTCAATGCCATCGCAATTGCCCCTCCCGCCTCGGTTCCAGACCCCCGGCTCGACTCCCGGCTCAGCCATGCCGGTGCTTACCGACCAATATCGGGTAAAAACGGGGGACTGCAAGGGAGGAAATCACTGCAGCGCAGGGGTTTTTGTAGTCTAGCCGCCGGTCTTTTTCGGGCCTCTTCGGGGCTTGCCGAACGCTAGAAAGGCGGCCACTCTCTCCGCCAGCCGCCTTCGCTTCGGCGCGGCATGCCCGCGATGAGCGCAAGCGACAGTGGGTGCCGCGCCATAGCTGCGGAGCAGCGACGGCGGGCTGATTCTTCCGCGATGCGCAGGCAATGCCGAGGAACCAACGCCGGAGCATTCGTCTTATTGGCGGATGAAGGCGTCGAAGTCTGCCACGACCGATATCATCGCCGGCCTTGCGCTCGCAATCGCGCTGGGCGCGACCGGCTATTACGGCTATTTGGCGTGGCTGCTGGTGTCGCCGGACTGAGCGTGGCCTACGCCTTGCCGATCTTGCGCGGTGCAAGCATCAACAGCCCCGCCGCGACAAATGCCAGTACCGCTGCCAGCTGAAACGTCTGCTGGAAGGCTTCAAAGAAGCCATGCGTCGCTTGCAGGATTTCGAACACCAGAAAGAAAACCGACGCCGCGGTCACGGTGCCCAGCGTTCTCGTGAGGAGCGCAAGGCTGCCCGCGACGCCGCGCTCCGTCAGCGGAAGTGTTGCAGTCACGATATCAGAATAGGCGAGCTGGAACAGGCCGAGCCCGATACCCTGCACGATCAGCCCTGTAACCCGCAGCGCTGTCGGGGTCTGCGCCGTCCATGCGCCCAGCAGCAGAAGCCCGGCGCCAATGATGGCGGCACCTGCGATGGCCAGCCGCTCCGATGAGAATAGCCGCCCGGTGAGGCGACCGCCGATCGGCGCTGCCAGTGCAGCGCCGGCCGCTCCAGCGGCCAGGATGGCGCCGCCCTCCGTCAGCGTGTAGCCGGGCATTCGCGCCAGATAATAAGGCACCAGCAGCCAGACGGAAAAGGCCGCGAGATTGGCCAGCACGCTGACAAGGTTGAGCAGCGTAAAGCCCGGCAGTTTGAGAACGTCCATTGCGATGATCGGACGCTCCGCGCGGGATTGGCGGAAGGCAAAGCCTGCAAACGCCACGACGGATAACAATCCGAGCCAGACGGCGGAAAACTCTCTGATGCGATTGATCGCCATCAGCATGGTCACCAGGCCCAGCGCCAATGCGATGCCGCTCGGAATGTCAAAGCGTTCGCTTGTCAGGCGCGGCGGCGCTATGGGCAGGCCGCGCAACAGCAGCAGTGCCGCGATCGCGATCGGAATTCGGAACCAGAACACCGCCGGCCAATCCCAGATCGCCGTCAAAGCGCCGCCGAGCAGGGGACCGAGCATCCAGCCCAATGCCATCATCATCGTGTAAATACCGAGCGCCCGGCTGCGTCGCTCCTCGCCGTAGAGCGACGTCACCAGTGCCACGCCGCAGCTCATCACAAGTGCCGCGCCGATCCCCTGCAGGCAGCGAAACACCAGCATCGCGCCGTAGCTGGGCGCACAGCTGACCAGAAGCAACGCCACCGCGCTGCAGATCAGGCCGGCCCGGTAGACGACCGCGTGACCGATGGTGTCGCCGATGCGCCCGAGCGCCAACAGCAGGCTGGCGTAGGTCAAGACGTAGCAGATCACCACCCACTGGATGTCGCCGATCGAAAGTTCGAAGCCGCGGGTGATGGCAGGGAAGGCAATATTGACTGACGTGTCGAGCTGCGCCGTCGCGGTGCCCAGCCCGATCATCGCGATCTGCCACCCCTTCGAGTGGAGCAGGCCGGCTGATGGGTTGGAAGGATTTGGTTCGGTTGCTGATGGCACGTTGTGTTACGCCGGTGCGAAGGTGATCGCACCATTAGCATCGACATCGCGCGTCAATCTGCCAATCGAAGCCAGCATGTTCAGATGCGCAAGCGACTCGCCAAAAGCCTGGCGCGGATTGGCGTACAGCACCCGCGGGAATACTTCCTGCGCAATCGCAAACGCATTCGTCTTGCCTGACACGACGGATGCCGCGTCGTCGAGCCGCGCCTGGTGATGTTCGCGCAGCTGGGCGAGCCGGGCATGCAGTCCGCGAAATGGCAGGCCGTGCGACGGCAGCACCAGCGTATCCGGCGCCAGCGCCTCGAGCCGCGTCAGCGCTTCCAGGTACTCCTTCATCGGGTTGGCTTCCGGCTGCGCCGATGGCACGATCACCGACGGCGCCATGTGCGACAGGATCTGGTCGCCGGCGATCAGGAGCTTGTCGCTCTCGCAATAGAACATCGCATGTTCGGGCGAATGGCCGCCCGCCGTGATCGTCAGCCACTCGCGCTGCCCCATGGCGATCACATCGCCGTCCCGGATGCGAATGAATTCGCGCGGCGGCCGCAGGCCAAGATATTTCGATGGGCGCTGCGCTTGGATGATCCTGACGGCGTCCTCGTCGGAGGCACCGTTCCGCGTCATGAAGGCGGCAAAATGCTCGTCCGGAGCCTCTTCGCGCTCATGCCACATCTTCCAGCCGCTGAGCCATTCGGCGAGCGGCATGCGCACCGTGCATTTCATTTCCTTCACCAGATATCCGGCGAGGCCGAAATGATCGAGATGGGCATGCGTGAAGGTGAGGTTCTGCAACGGACGGGCGCGCAATAGCCCGCGCCAGAGCCTGTCCCAGATCTCAAACGTGTCGTCGGTGTTCAGCCCGCAATCGACCAGCGTCCATCCCGGACCGTTGTCGAGCAGCCAGCAATTGACGTGATTGGGAATCGTCGGCATCGGCAGCCGCACCCAGAACAATCCGGGCAGCACATCGGTCAATTCGCCATAGGCCGGCGGGCGCTGGACCGTGAATTTCAGATCATCGGACATTCGTTTCCCCTGCCACGGAGCTTACGCGATTTCGCGGGGGCAGCAACGCCGAAGGGATTTTCATGCCTCCCATGCGGCTGCAGGCAGCAAAATCTTCCACCCGGCCCTTGAGAAACAGTCGTTTTTCCTAGAGAAGGTGACGGGCAGTCACGCGCGGCGCCCCGAGGTCAGTTGGGCAAGAACAAGAATGGACGCACTGAACCCCCAATCAGGGCTCAAGCCGGAAGCGGATCCCGCGCAGGACCTCGACCGGCGCGCACGTCGCAATCTCCTGCTGCTGGCTTGTTGCCAGGCGGTCGGCCAGTCCTGCAACACCATGATGTTTGCGGCGACGGGGCTGTCCGTCATCACCTTCTATCACCATCCAGAGTTCGCCAACCTGCCGGTCACGATGCAGCACCTCGGCGTCATGATCTGGGTATTCCCGGCGGCGCTCCTGATGCAGCGGGTCGGCCGCAGCATCGGCTTTCGCGTCGGCTCGCTGTTCGGCATGGCCGGCGCCATCATCATGTGCACCGGACTATACACCGCCAACTTCATGGTCATGTGCGCCGGCGGCCTCATCCTCGGCTACGCGGTAGCCTGCCTGCAGATGTACCGGTTTGCCGCGGCGGAATTGGTGCCGATCCATTACCGCGCCAAGGCGATTTCGTGGGTCACGGCCGGCGGCGTCGCCGCTGCGGTGATCGGCCCCAGCCTCGTGCGCGTGACGCATGATCTGGTGATGCCGCTGTATCTTGCGACCTATGCCGCCATTCTCGGCCTGCATGTGATCGTCTTTGCGGTGATGTCCTTCATCACCTTCCCCTCGGTCTCGGCTTCGGCCGCTGCCGAGGGTACAGCCGTCTCTTCAGCGCCTCCGCGTCCGCTGTGGGTGATTGCCAGCCAGCCGCGCTTCATCGCCTCAGTCATCGCCGGCATGCTGGCGTTCGGCACGATGTCCTTCATCATGAGCGCTTCACCGCTGGCCATCGTCGGCTGCGGGTTTCCGCACGCGGAAGCCCACTGGGTCATCTTCATGCATGTGCTTGGCATGTTCGTGCCGTCGTTCTTCACCGGCAATCTGATCAACCGGTACGGCGCCACGACTGTGATGGCCTGGGGCGTCATGCTGATGCTGGCCGGCGTTGCTGCCGCGCTCGCCGGGCTGAGCGAATGGAATTTCCGGATCGCGCTCACCGTCAACGGCGTCGGCTGGAATTTCCTGTTCGTCGGCGCCACAACTGTCGTGACGACCTGCTACCGCCCGAGCGAGCGCGGCAAGACCCAGGCGCTCAACGATCTCCTGGTTTTCAGCACGACCGCGACGTCGAGCTTCATGGCTGGGTTTCTGCAGGATCGCTGGGGCTGGCATCCGCTCAACTGGTTTTCGGTTCTCCTGATGCTGGCCGCCGCCGCCGCCGTCATATGGCTTCGCTATCAGCGTCCGACATTGAGCCCGGCGCACTAGGAATTCCCGCATCGCTTTGTATTTGATTTGCTGACGCACAATCAGCATGATCTGACGCCATGCGAGGCGGCGCTGCCTGCTGCAGTGCGGCGTCGCAAGCGCGTGCACGACCGCAAACATGCGGCATGACAAGAAAAACCAGGGAGGACGCCGTTGTGATCAATCGGCTTTTTAGAAGCGCGCTTACGGGCTTTGGCCTCTTGCTTGGCGCGCTTGCGACGCAGGCCCAAGCGCAATCGCCCTCCAAGACTATCACGCTGGTGGTGCCTTATGCGGCAGGCGGCGGCACCGATACCGTGGCACGTCTCATCGGCGAGCGGATGTCGGGCACGCTAGGCCAGACCGTCATCATCGAGAACGTGGTCGGAGGCGGCAGCACGCTGGCCAATGACCGTGTTGCCCGGTCGGCACCTGACGGCTCCACCATCCTGATCAATCACGTCGCGCTGCTGGCGGCGCCCAGCCTGTTCATCAATCTGCGCTACGACACGGCAACCGCATTCGAGGCGGTCGGCCTCGTCAACAACGCGCCGATGGTGTTGATCGGCCGCAAGTCGATCCCCGGCGCGGGACCGAAGGACTATGTGTCCTGGATCAAGGCGCAGGGCGACAAGGCGAACTTCGCGCATGGTGGTATCGGCACCAACAGTCATTTGTGCGCAGTGATGATGGGCAATGTGCTCGGCTTCAAACCGACCGTCGTGGCTTATCGCGGGTCAGGTCCGGCCATTGGCGATATGCTGGCCGGGCAGATCGATCTGCTGTGGGATCAGGTGACCAACGCGCTGCCGCAGATTCAAGCCGGAACGCTGCACGGCATCGCCATTACGTCGCCAAAACGGCTTGAACAGTTGAAAGACGTGCCGACCACCGCCGAGCTCGGCATGCCCGAGGTCAGCTACACGATGTGGCATGGCCTCTACGTGGCCAAGGGCACGCCCAAGGAAACCGTCGGCGCGCTGAATTCGGCGCTCCGCAAGGCGCTGTCCGACTCGGTCCTGCTGGAGAAGCTGACGCAGCTTGGCACGCTGCCATTCCCTGAGAACGAGTTGACGCCCGAGGCCCATGCGCGCCTGTTCGCCGCCGACCTGCCACGGGTGTCAAAGCTCGTTGAAAGCTCGGGAATAAAGGCGAGCGAAGCGAAGTAGGGCGGCGCGCCTCGCAGTTCAATTTCCGGATTGACACGCGGGAGTTGAAAGAACAAAATAGGAACATGTGGGGTTTTGGGCTGCACTTCGCCGGTCGCGGTGACGCGGCGCTGAAGATTCGAGCAGCTCTTGCGGATTAATTTCAAAGCCTCCTATGATGGACCTTCATTTGAGTGGATGGTGATGAAGTTTGCAATCGGAGCGATTGTTGCGGCGTCTTGCCTGATTGCGACGCCTTCAACCTCGGATGCGCGTGGCCCTTACGGCTCGATCAATGTCGGTAACTGGAAGGGCGGAGCCTATACCCACGACCAGAGTGGCGCTTTCACGCATTGCGCGGCGGGGGCGCAATACGCCAGCGGCATCTATTTTGCCGTCACGATCGACAATAAAGCGGGATGGAGTCTGGGGTTTGCCCACGAAGGGTGGGCGTTTGCGAACGGACAGGCATTTCCGATTGTCCTGACGTTTGATGGTCAGACGCCGTTCAATGTCCATGGCGTTCCGCTCTCCGACAAACTGCTCCAGGTGCCGATGCCGGATAACTCGGCGCTCATTGCGCAATTCCGCAAGGCCAAGACGATGACGGCCTTTACGCAAGGGCAGCTTTTCCAGTTCAAGCTCGATCAGACCGCGCAATTGTTGCCCGCGCTCGCCAATTGCGTGGCTACCGTCAAGAAAGGCGGCGTTGCTGCCGCCGGCGAGTTCGCGGTCGCCCCGAAGCAAGTTGCGGCGGCCGGGCCGGCACAACCGAACGCAGCGCCGCCGAAGGGCAGCAGATCTGTCAACCAAACGGGTACCGGCTTCGTCGTCAGCGCCACCGGGCACGTTGTCACCAATCAGCACGTGATCAATGGCTGCGTTGGCGACATCCTCGGAAATTTGACCGGCGAGGCTCCGCTCAAGCTGCGTCTCGTTTCGAGCGACGAAACCAACGATCTCGCACTGCTGCAGGCGCCGAGCGCCTTCAAGGAAGTGGCGACAATTCGGGGCAAGGCGATCCATTCGGGCGACACCGTCGTTGCCATCGGCTATCCGTTCCACGGCCTGTTGTCCTCCGATTTCACGGTAACCACCGGGATTGTAAGTTCCCTGAGCGGCATCATGAACGATACCCGCTTCCTGCAGATCAGCGCGGCGGTTCAGCCCGGCAACAGTGGCGGGCCGCTGCTGGACACCAGCGGCACGATCGCCGGAATGGTGGCAGCAAAACTCAATGCGTTGAAAGTTGCCAGGGCCACCGGCAACATCCCCGAGAACATCAATTTCGCGATCAAGACCGGCGCGCTGCGGGACTTCCTGGACAACAGCGTCGTGCCCTACCAGACCGCCGTCGAGGCAAAGGCCGAGCTGAAGACGTCCGATATCGCGCGCAATGCAAGGGCGTTCACGCTGCTGATTTCCTGCACGGCGACCGAACAGAGCGCGAGCGCGAAAAAATCAAACGAGTGATCCGCTCCTCGCCAAAACGCCTTCTCAAAAATCCAGCGGCGCGTTGTCGACGACTTCCTTCATGACGAAGAAGGTCCGCGTCTGGCGCACGCCGGGCAGCGCGATCAGCTGCTCGCCATGGATGCGGTTGAAATCCTCCATGTCGCCAACGCGGATCTTGAGGAAATAATCGAAATCGCCGGCCACCAGATGGCAGTCGAGAACGAATTTCAGTTGCGCAATCGCCCGCTCGAACGACGCAAAACTTTCCGGCGTGGAGCGGTCGAGCACGACGCCGACCATGACCAGCGCGCCCTTGCCGACCCTGCGCGGCGCCACCATGGCGCGGACCGCGCTGACAAAGCCGTCGTCGAGCAGGCGCTGGGTGCGGCGATGGCAGGTAGCCGGGCTGACCCCGACCGCTTCGGCCAGTTCGGCATTGCTGAGCCGCCCGTTATTCTGCAGCAAACGCAACATCTTGAGGTCGATGCGGTCCAGTCGGTTGCTCACGGAAGAATCTTTCATAAAATCGTCAATGGATGGACGAAAACTACCATTTATGATCCATCTAGCAACCAATCTGTCAAAATCCGGAAACAACTTAGAGAGCACCTTTCCGTCGTCTGATGATAGGCGTTCCCGCAAGATCAGACATCAACGGGGATGACGCATGCTGGAAAAATTCGAACGCTATCCGCTGACATTCGGGCCAACCCATATCGAGAAGCTGGAGCGGCTGACGCAGCATCTCGGCGGCAAGGTCGAGCTCTACGCCAAGCGCGAGGACTGCAATTCGGGGCTCGCCTTCGGCGGCAACAAGCTGCGCAAGCTCGAATACATCGTGCCCGATGCGATCGCTTCCAACGCCGATACGCTGGTCTCGATCGGCGGCGTGCAGTCCAATCACACCCGCATGGTTGCGGCGGTCGCGGCCAAGATCGGTATGAAATGCCGCCTGGTGCAGGAAAGCTGGGTGCCGCATGAAGACGCCGTCTACGACCGCGTCGGCAACATCCTGCTCAGCCGCGTGATGGGCGCCGACGTCCAGCTGGTGGATGAAGGTTTTGACATCGGCATTCGCCAGAGTTGGGAAGAGGCGATCGCAGACGTGAAGGCCAAGGGCGGCAAGCCCTATGCGATCCCGGCCGGTGCGTCCGTGCACAAATATGGTGGACTCGGCTATGTCGGTTTCGCTGAAGAGGTCCGCGCCCAGGAAAAGGAACTCGGCTTCGCCTTTGATTACATCGTGGTCTGCACCGTCACCGGCTCGACCCATGCAGGCATGCTGGTCGGATTTGCCAAGGACGGCCGCGCGCGCAAGGTGATCGGCATCGACGCCTCGTTCACGCCCGATCAGACCAAGGCCCAGGTGCTCGACATCGCCCGCAACACGGCTTCCCTGGTTGAACTGGGCAAGGAGATCGTCGAGGACGACGTTGTGCTGATCGAAGACTACGCCTATCCCGCCTATGGCGTTCCCTCGGAAGAGACCAAGGAAGCAATCCGGCTTTGCGCGCGGCTCGAAGGCATGATCACCGACCCGGTCTACGAGGGAAAATCCATGCAGGGCATGATCGATCTCGTGAACAAGGGCTATTTTCCCAAGGGATCGAAGGTGCTGTACGCCCATCTCGGCGGCGCGCCCGCGATCAACGGGTACGCCTACACGTTCCGCAATGGCTAACGCGGCCGTGAGTGCTTAGTGCTCCGCGGCCTTCACCAGCGCGATCAACTCGTCGCCATAGTGCTCGAGCTTCTTGTCGCCGATGCCGGGAATGTTACGCAGTTGGTTCAGCGTCGCCGGGCGGGAAGCGGCGATGCCGTCGATGGTCGAATCGTGCAGCACGACATAGGCTGGCACGCCGCGTTTACGCGCAATCTCGGAGCGCCAGGCCCGCAGCGCGGCCTGCAGGCCTGCATCGGCGGGCGCACCTTCTCCGGTAGCCCGCGGCGCCAGATCGCCGCGCCTTGATTTGGTTCGGCTGGCGCGAAGGCGGGTGCCGGCGGGCGCCTCGCGCAACATCACCTCGGTCTCACCTTTCAGCACGCCGCGCGCGCTTTCCGTCAGCTTCAGCGCGCCAAAGGCCTCGCTGTCGGCATGGAGGTGGCCCATGGCGACGACTTGCCGGATCGCGGCGCGCCATTGCTTCTCGTTGAGTTCGGCGCCGATGCCGAACACGGATATCTTGTCATGGCCGAATTGCGTGACACGCTCCGTCATGAGGCCGACCAGCACATCGATCAGGTGCATGGCGCCGAAGCGCTGTCCGGTGCGATAGGCGCAGGACAATATTTTCTGCGCGATCACCTTGCCGTCGAGAAGCTGTGGCGGTGAAAGACAATTATCGCAATTGCCGCAATTGCCGGCGCTGACCGCTTCGCCGAAATAGCCGAGCAGGCGGCTGCGCCGGCAGCCCGCGGTCTCGGCGAGGCCGACCAGCGCATCGAGCTTGCCGACCGACACGCGCTTGAATGCGTCCGAGCCGGTGGATTCGTCGATCATGCGGCGCTGTTGCACGATATCAGACAGGCCATAGGCCATCCAGGCGCTGGAAGGCTTGCCGTCGCGGCCCGCGCGCCCGGTCTCCTGGTAATAGGCCTCGATGCTCTTCGGCAAATCGAGATGCGCCACGAAGCGCACGTCGGGCTTGTCGATGCCCATGCCGAACGCGATGGTGGCGACGATCACGACGCCGTCTTCGTTGATAAAGCGATCCTGGTTGCGGGAACGCAGACCGGCGTCGAGGCCGGCGTGATACGGCAGCGCCGGCACGCCGGCCTTGTTCAATGCCGCGGCGGTGTCCTCGACCTTGGCGCGCGACAGGCAATAGACGATGCCGGCGTCGCCGGCATGTCGCTCGCTGATGAAGGCCTTGAGCTGGGCGGGCGCGTTCTGCTTGTCAACGATCTCATAGCGGATATTCGGGCGGTCGAAACTGGCGACAAAGCGCGGCGCATCGGTAAGTTTGAGCCGCTCGGCGATCTCCTGGCGCGTGAGGTCATCGGCGGTGGCGGTTAGCGCGATGCGCGGCACATCGGGGAAACGCTCGGCGATGACGGATAGACCAATATATTCGGGGCGGAAGTCGTGCCCCCATTGCGACACGCAATGCGCCTCGTCGATTGCAAACAGTGCGATCCTGGCGCGGGCAAGCAGGCCGAGGCAGCGCGGCGTCAACAGCCGCTCGGGCGCGATGTAAAGCACGTCGAGATCGCCGGCCAGTAGCCGCTGTTCGACGGCATTGGCTTCCTCATACGACAGCGTCGAATTCAGCACCGCTGCCTTGACGCCGGCTTCGAGCAGGCCGGCGACCTGGTCGCGCATCAATGCGATCAGCGGCGACACCACAATGCCGCAGCCTTCGCGCAACAACGACGGCAGCTGATAGCACAGCGACTTGCCGCCGCCGGTCGGCATCAGCACCAGGCAGTTGCCGCCGTCCGTGACGTGCCGGACGATCTTTTCCTGCTCGCCCCGAAAGGCCGGCAGACCGAACACAGAGTTCAGCACGGACAGCGCGTCAGGGGCTTTGTCCGGCTTGCGGTTAAGGGCTGCTTCCATATCGGCTTCAAAACGGGGTGAACAGGCGGGAATCGGGTGCGCGAGACGAACAATACAGGATTCCGGCGCCCGAGGGTGGAACTACTGGTAACTTGCCACGATATCCGACACTGCGCGTTCCAGCTGTTGCGCGGTCGCGCATTGCCGCACCACAGTGCAGAAGGTCGAATAACGCGGCATTTCCGAGTCGCCCCAGCCCCAGGCCATGCGCCCTTCGGGGTTGAGCCACACCAGCCGCTTCGATCGCTCGCCGATACGGCGAAGGATATCCGCGCGAGGATCGAGATTGTTGCTGCGGGCGTCGCCGAGGATGATCACCGTGGTCTGCGGCGTGATAGCGTTCATCCATTCGTGCTCGAAATCGGCAAAGGAATTACCGTAATCCGACGAGCCGAAGCCGACCTTGGACATGATCTCGGCCATCGCCTCTTCCGGCGATTTCGATTCCAGGATGTCGCTGACCTCGATCAGGTGTCCGGAAAAGGCGAACGAGCGGACGTCCGAGACCACTTCGTGCAGGCTGTGGATCAGCAGCAGAAAGAAATCGGATACCCGCGCCACCGAACCCGAGACGTCGCAGAGTGCGATGATTTTTGGCTTGTCGCGGTGGCGTCGTTTCCATGCGGTGAGGAACGGCACGCCGCCCCAGGCGGCGTTGCGCCGGATGGTCCGGCGTACGTCGAGATGGCCGCGGCGCTGGCGCTTGCGCGGCTTGCTGTAACGCTCGCGCAGGCGGCGAGCGATCTGGCGGATCAGAAGCCGCATCTGCTCGACCTGACGCGGCTCGATCCGGGACAGCGGCGCGTTGCGCAAAATCTCGTTGCGCAGGTTCTCGGCTTCCTCGCGGCCGTACAGCATCAAGGCCTGCGAGACGGTCTCGCGCACGGTGTCGCGCAAGCCGTCGAGTGCTGCCTGCAGCCGTTCCGCGAGTGCGGGGTTGGTCGCCGTCAGCGCGTCGAGGTCGTCGCGCAGGCGCTGGATGCCCATCTGGTCGAGAATGCGGCCCGAGAAGATGCCGCGCTGCGTGAAGTAGCGGATGTCGGACAGCGACGCGGCATTTGAAGCGTTGGCGATGGCAGCCGCCATCGCGTTGCGGTCCTGCGACAGCAGCATCTGCGCGAGCTGGCCGAGATCCTGCGCCTGGTCGCCGCCTTCGGCGTCGCCTTGCGCATCGGACGCTGCACCGGATTCCGGCGTGTCGGACTTATCCGTCTCGCTCTCGTCGGAAGGTGGTGGCGCCGGCTCAGGCTGATCGAAGAACAGATCAAAACAGGCGCCGAGCGCCTTCTTTTCGTCCTGGGTCTTGGCGAGCGTGAGGAGGAACGTGTCCCGCAGCACTGTGCGGTCGCTGAAGCCGACCTTGGAAACCGCGCGCATCGCATCGATGCTTTCGGCCGGCGAGAGCCTGACGCCTGCGCCCCGCGCCGCACGAAAGAAGCGATGCAGGTTTTCTCTCATCCGCTTTATCCGAAGACGACGCTCTGCCGCGATGTCTTGGCGATGAAGGTGGATACCTGGGGCAGTGTGGCCTCGATATCCGCCTCGTACTTCAGCAGCACGTTGAGCGTATCCTTGACGATCTCGCTGCCGAGTTCGGGCGCCTGCAACAGCACCAGCACCCGTGCCCAATCGATCGTCTCGCTCACCGACGGCAGTTTCTTCAGGTCCAGCGAGCGAACCTCGTGGATGAAGCCGACCATCTGCTTGCGTAGCGTCTGCGAGATGCCGGGCACCCGGCTTTCGACGATGCGCTCCTCCAGCTTCTGCTCGGGGAAGCCGATGTGCAAATGGAGGCAGCGCCGCTTCAGCGCGTCGCCGAGATCGCGTTCGCTGTTCGAGGTCAGGATCACGGTCGGCGCGGCGACCGCGGTAACGGTGCCAAGTTCCGGAATCGTGACCTGGAAGTCGCTGAGGATTTCCAGCAGCAGCGATTCGAATTCGGCATCCGACTTGTCGATTTCGTCGATCAAGAGCACGCAGCCCGCGGGTTGCTCCAGTGCCTGCAGCAGCGGCCGCGGTTCGACGAATTCCTTGGAGAAGAACACGTCGCCGAAATCATGCAATTGCGCCAGCGCGTCATGCAGCGTTTCGGCGCCGCCGAGCACTTCACCGAGCTTGTCCTTCAGGATCTGCGTGTACAGAAGCTGCTTGGCGTATTTCCACTCATAGAGCGCCTTGGCTTCGTCCAGGCCCTCGTAGCATTGCAGGCGGATCATCTTCAGCCCGCGCCACGCCGCGATTGCCTTCGCAAGCTCGGTCTTGCCGACGCCGGCGGGACCTTCGACCAGGATGGGTTTTTCTATTTGTTGCGATAGATAGACCGCGGTCGCGATCTGCCGGCTCGCAATATAGCCCTGCGCGGCGAGGCCGCTTTCCACTGCCTCGATCGAGGCGGTCGGCCCTTTTTCAGCCACGGGTTTCAACTCCGAAATGCACTGGATTTCAGAGTGTTCTGCCTGCGTTCCCGGCAAAGAACAAGCCTCGTTTGGTCATACGGAGACGGCAAATTCGGCTAATTCCGCCTAGCGCAATGTGAGCCCGGTCGCGGCCTCAAGCTCCGTGATCGCCTGCGCCGCATTGAGGACCTTGATCGTGGTCATGCCGATCTGCCGCGCCGGCTTCAGGTTGACGCCGAGATCGTCGAGATAGACGCAGTTTTTGGGATCGACCTGCAGCGCCTCGACCATCATCTGGTAGATGCGCGGGTCGGGCTTGCGCAGGCCGATCTTGGCGGACTCGATGACGTGATCGAACAGCACCATGACCTCGGCGACATAGAGCGACCGGCCGCTGCGGCTCCCGATCGCGTTGGCCGGAAGATTGTTGGTGATGCAGCCGGTCTTGAATTTGGCCTTCACGCGTTTGAGCGCCTCGACCATTTCGGGGCGCAGATCGCCCGAGAGCAGAGGCAACACATCCCTGCCGCGGACCTCGGCGCCCAGCGCCTTCGATTCCGTCGCGAACAGCGCATCAAAGGTTTCGATGTCGACTTCGGCGCGTTCGAATTTCGCCCAGGCGTTTTCCAGATGATTGGCCGCGTTGGTGCGCCGGATGATGTCGGCGGGCAACCCGCGTTCGGTCTCGAACCGCGAGAATGCCTCGAACGGCGAAGTGGTCAGCACCCCGCCGAAATCCCAGATCACCGCCTCGACCATTATTTCCCCGCCATATCAATACGCGACGGGGGAGCGGCTAACACGGAATGCCCTTCGGGGCCAGTCCGATCCGCGGCTTGGCGATGTCGGTTGGGCGGGGTATTGCATGCGGCCATGAAAGTCCTCGCTCGAATAATTGCCAGTCTCGTGTTGCTGGTGGCCGCGCCCGCTCACGCCATCGTGGGCGGTGGCGCGCCATCTGCCGACGGCGTCGGTCGTTCGGTCGTCACCATTGTCGGTTCCCGCGGCAACTTCTGCACCGGCGCGGTGATCGCGCCCAAGATCGTGCTGACCGCGGCACACTGCGTGCAGCCCGGCGCCGATTACAAGATCGTCGAATATGGCGCGGACAAGCAGCCATCGTTGCAGGACGTCAAGAGCGTCGCCATTCATCCCGGCTTCAAGATGCAGGCGATGCTGGCGCATCGGGCGACGGCGGATGTGGCGCTGCTGCAACTGGGTTCACCCGTCAAAGGCAAGACGCCGTCGACGCTCGGCATGCCCACCATTCCCATCATCGTCGGCAGCCGCTTTACGATCGCCGGCATCGGCGTCACGACGCGCGGCGACGGCAAGAGTGGCGGCACCATCCGCGCCGCCGGTTTGGTCGCAACCGGCAAGCCGGGGACGCTGCAGATTCGGCTGGTTGATCCGGTGGGCCAGGGCACGCGCGACGGGCTTGGCGCCTGCACGGGAGACTCTGGTGGGCCGGTGTTCGAGGACAAGCCATCAGGTCCGGCCATCGTCGGCGTCGTCAGTTGGTCGACCGGACCCAATAGCTCGGCCGGTTGCGGCGGGCTCACCGGCGTCACGCCGCTGACGCTCTACCGCGACTGGCTGGTGCAGACCGCGCGGCAATGGGGCGCGGGGTTGTGAGCCCAACTGTCATTGCCGGGCTTGACCCGGCAATCCATCCCCTTCAAGCGATTCATTTTTGATGGATGCGCGGGTCAAGCCCGCGCATGACAAGGGAGCCTAATGCCCCGCCGCCTTGTTCGCCGCGGCGTTGTTGAGCACGATCAATCCGTCGACGGCGACGCCGACCTTGCTGTTGATCAGGAACGGATTGACGTCGATCGACGCAATGCGGGTTCCCGCGTCCGCCATCAGATTGGATAGCCCAACCAGCGCCTTCACCGCGGAAGCCTCGTGCAGCGCGGGCTTGCCGCGATAGCCCTTCATCTTGACGCCGGCCTTGGTCTTGCCGATCAGCTGTTTCGCCTCTTCTGCATCGAGCGGCGCGCCGGCAAGCGCGACGTCCTTCATCAGTTCGATATCGACACCGCCGGTGCCGAACAGCACCACGGGGCCCATCTCGGCATCAAGCGAGGCGCCGACCACGAGTTCGAGGTCGGACTTGACCTGCTGCGCGATCAGAATGCCTTCGAGCTTCGGCTTGTTCTTCAGCTTCTTGACCCGCGCGGTGATGTCGTTGAACGCCTTCTTCACCTCGGCGGCATTGTTGATGTTCAGCACGACACCGCCAATGTCCGACTTGTGCAGGATCTCGGCGCTGACCACCTTGGCGACGACGGGGAAGCCGATCTTCTTGGCGATCTTCACCGCGTCCGCCGCGGTCTGCGCGATCTCTTCCTTTGAGACGGGAATGCCATAGGCCTTCAGCAGTTTTTTCGAGGCGACTTCGTCGAGCGCCGCGGCGCCGTTGGCGCTTCTTAGCGTCTTCTCCAGCACGGCACGGGCGGAAGCCTTCGAACTCGACGCGATCTCCGGCACGACCTTGCGCAGCGAGGCATATTCGATCAACGACTTGATCGCGCCCACCGCGCGGTCGAGGCCCTGCATCACCGCGATGTTCGGCAGCGACTTGCGCAAGCCCTTGGTGAACTCGGTAAAGCCGATCGACATCGCGCTGATGTAGACCACGGGCTTGCTGGCGGCGCCCGCCATGTCGTTGACGATGCGCAGATTGCGCTCGCGCAGTTCATGCGGCGCCTTCGGCAGTTCGGCGTCGATGATGACGATATCGGTGTCGGGATCGTCGATCATGATCTTGATCGACTGCATGTAGACGGAGGGATCGACCACGGCGGCAAATCCGGCGTCGAGCGGATTGCCGACGATGCTGCCCGGTCCGAGCATCTTTGTGAGTTTCTCGGTCGCGTCCGCGCTCAGCGGCGCGAAGTTGAGCCCGGCTGAATCGAACGCGTCGATCAGCAGGCCGCGCTTGCCGCCCGATAGCGATACCGCGGCGAGGCGATTGCTCTTCGGCGGTTCGGCATGCACGAAACATTCGGTGGTCTCGATCAGTTCATCGAGGCCGCGAACGCGGATCACGCCTTCGCGGGTCGAGATCGCGTCGAAGGTTTGGATGGAGCCGGCGAGCGCGCCGGTATGCGCCATCGCGGCGGCACGGCCGCCCTCGGAGGCGCCGAGCTTGAGCGCGATCACGGGCTTGCCGGCGGCGCGTGCGGCCTTGCAGGCCTCGCGGAACACCTTGGTGTTTCGCACGCCTTCGAGATAGACCACGATCACGCGGATCGAAGGATCGGCCGCGAAATAGGCCATCAGGTCCGGCGTCTCGAGCCCGGTCTCGTTGCCGGTCGTGACCATGTAGCCGACGCCCACGCCGCGATCTTCCAGCGCCTGCCGGATCGCCATCACGATCGCGCCGGATTGCCCGGCGATCGCGACGGGGCCCGCTTCCATGGTGACGATGCGGTCATCGATATTGGTGAACAGGTTTTCGCCCGCGCTCAGATTGCCGAGGCAATTCGGGCCGGTCACGGCAAGGCCGGTTTCACGCACCGCCTCTTTCAATTCGACCGCCAGCCGTTGGCTTTCCGCGTCCTGCAACTCGCTGAAGCCCGAGGTGACGATGGTGGCGGAACGGGCGCCGGCGGCTGCGGCGTCGCGGATCACCTGCACCGCGAAACGGGCCGGCACCAGCACCAGCACGTGGTCGGGTTTCTCCGGCAGGCTGGCGAAATCCTTGTAGCAGGGCACGCCCCAGATCGTTTCGCGCTTGGCGTTAACAGGGAACAGCTTGCCCTTGTATTGGTACTGGACGAGATTGTTCCAGATGCGCTCGGCGTAGTTGCCGGGCTTGTCGGTCGCGCCGACCAGCACGATGTTGCGCGGGTGCAGCATCGCATGGATGCTCTTGACGATGTCGCTGGCGTCGGACGAGGGCGACCAGGTTTCGGCCGAATGCGACGCGTTGACTACCCGAGCTTCCATGGAGCGTGCCCTTACCTTGTTGTTTCCTTTGGCGGACGGCGATCGAGCGATCGCTTCGGCCATGCGTTTTCATTCTTTTTATTGAGACTTGAGGAGGGTGGCAACACGCGTTGACCCGATAGCGCCCTTCGCGCAGCGCACGATATCCCGGCAGGCGGAGTATTCATCGTCGCCCCGGGATTGACGGGCGGATGAACTCAGGGAACAGGCCCGATCAAGATGGCGTGCAGGAGATAGCGATCCGGCCCCGGCGTCAACGCCTCGAACGGCCAGCAGGTCGACAGCACCAGCTCATATCCGTCGCGCAACGGATCGATGCCCGAAGCGTCGAAACGAACGATCGAGGTCGAATCCGCGCGATATCGGAATTTCTTGCCGTCGCGGCGCGTGACGTCGATCTCGTCGCCGACGGCGACATTTTGCAGGAAGCGGAAGTGCGTATCTCGGTGCGCAGAGTAGACGGCCACGCCGCGCTCGCCCGCATCGGGTGTGTTCTCGACATGACCCGGCCCAAACGCGAGCGCCTGGCCGCTGCTGCCGGCCAGCACGACGGTGCTGGCATGGATCCGCCTCACCTCGATGCGGGCCACCGGCCAGGTATCCGCCCATGACCACGGTTTTGTTTCGCGGCCGGTGGCGATGGTTTCGGTGAAGGCGCGCTCGAGCAGGATTTGCGCGAACAACGCCTTGGCGTGGATGTAGCCGCCCTGGCCGAACAGGATGAGGCCGGTGACGGCGAGGAGGAGAGGGAGGATGAAGCGGCGCATTCTTCGGTGTTCTCGTCGCAATGACGGTTCGAAAAAAGTCGCGCGCGCGACCCTGGGGGACGGAGGGCCGCGCGCGCATTCGGGAGGAGCTTGGGGGGCCTCCTCCGTCAAGGGGGCGTCAGGGGATCAACGCCTGGCGCCGATTGAACGCGAACAGGACCAAGCTGAATATGAGGAAGATCACACCCAGGATCATTTTCAGCTCGGCGTCGGTCGCCGTCTTCGGGAGCTGGACCGTGCTCGGCGCTGCCGTGACCGCAGGGGCCGCGCGTTTCAATGCCGCAACCTGAACCCTGGCCTCGCCGGCCTCGGCGCGACGTTCCATCGGCGTGACCGGCAGAAGCGGGCGTTCACCGAACACTTTGGCGAAATCCCAACCGGCCGGCAGGTTGATCGGCAGTTCCGAGACTTTCAGCGGTTCGCCTTCGGGACGGCTCGGCGTCTTGTCGACCGCGACGAGACTGGTCAGCCGCGTCACCAGTTGATGATCGAGTGCGAGCGCGAGGATGGTCTTGTCGGCATCCTCCGGGCTCTCCTGCCGCGTGGTGCGCGCAACTTCGGCATCGGTAATCTTGCGCCGCGCCCATAGTTTCGACAGGCCCTTGCCCTCGGCCGCATTCGCCAGCGGAAGCGTCACCACCCACGGACGGTCACCGATCCGGCCCTTGATCTCGACCGAGCCGGCCAGCTTGTCGAGCTTGGCGGCAAGAATCAGCGGCTCATCGCGGTAGAGGTCCGGGATCGCCGACGGCGTGATGTCGGCCGCAGCATCGGAGAATTTGGCAGTGAGGTTGGTCACCGCGGGATTCTCCAGCTTGGAAAACAGCCCGCGCATGCGCTCCTCGACCTGTTCCACCGAGCCGATATGGGTGAAGGCGCCGCGGCCGAGTTCGGCGGCGCGCGTCATCAGATGGGTGTTTGGCGCGGAGCCGATGCCGACCATGAAGATGCGCGAGCGGCCACGCAACGCGTTGATGGTCTCGAACAATTGCTGCTCATTGCCGATCGCGCCGTCGGTCAGGAACACGACCTGACGGACATAGTTGGTATCGCCGCCGGCGGCCGTGTCGCTGAGCGCGGCGCGCATCGCCGGCACCATTTCGGTGCCGCCATTGGCTTGCAGCGCGCCGACGAACGCGGTGGCCTGACCGACACGCTCGCGGTCAGCCGGCACCGAGGCCGGGAACAGCATCTCCATGGTATGATCGAAGCGGATCACGTTGAAGCGGTCGGTGGGTTGCAGGCGGGCGAGTGCGTAAGTGAGGCTGGCCTTGGCCTGGATGATCGAGACGCCGCCCATCGAGCCGGAATTGTCGATCACGAAGATCACCTCGCGCGGCAGCGGCTTCCTGTCGTTCTGTTCGACCGAAGGCGGCGTCACGAAGGCGAGCAGATAATCATTGCCGCCGACATGTTCGCGAAACAGGCCGACCGACGGCGCCTTCTCCGCGGCGGGCTTCCAGGTCAGCTCGAAATCGCGATCCGCAGGCACCGCGCCTTCGGCGAGCTTGATAATGCGCGTGCTGCCGTCGGGGCTTTCGGTCTTGATGGCGTGATGATGGCTCTTGATCTCGCCGAGCGGGAAGCCGGCCTGCAGCCGCACGGTGATGGTGGTCGGATTGACCGGCGCGTTGGTCGCGGGGTCGAGCACTTGCGGAGAGATGCGGTCGCGGTCCGGCACCGGATCGGATTTGCTGGCGCCCCAGCCGCCGCCACCGGGCCGGAAGTCGACGCTCTGCACAACGGGTGCGGGATTGTAGCGCGGCCCCACCACCATCGGCAGCCGCAGCGAGAATTCATTGCCGCTCTGTTGCACCGGTTCCTGATACTCGATCTGCACCAGCACGGTTTCGCCGGGACCGATATTGGCGACCGAATTGGTGAAGATGTTCGGCCGTTCCTGTTCGGTCAGCGCCGCCTTCTGTCCGTTACGTGCCGCCTGCTCATAGATGATGCGGGCCTGTTGCCGCTCCTTGATGTCGCCGACGATGACGCGGTCGCCGACCACCATCTTCAGCGTATCGACGGCGCCGCCGGACGGCAGCGGATAGACGTAAACCGCCTCGACCCAGTTTTGCGTCGGGTTGCGGAAAACCTGCGTGACGCGGGCGCGGACCGTGGGGCCGGACACGGTGATGTCGACATCGATGCCGAGCCGCGAGGCGTCGGCGTAGCCGTCCTCGGTCTTCAGCAGCAGCGAGCCGGAGCGGGCGTCGCCTGGCTTGAGAAAGGCGGTCTGCGTGCGCTCGGCGGACCAGGCCGGCAAACTCAAAAATAAGGCCGCAAATCCGATCAGGAGTGCGGCGGCGCCTTCAAAGGCGAAGAACAGTATTACGCGCATTTTGCGCGACAGGCGCGCACGCCTGTCGGGCTGGATTTCACCGCAGATCGTCATTTCCTTCACTCCCGTGCGACGTGTTCGTCGTGGGAAGGAATCTCCGGTAACGCGCTGACTGGCGCGAGCGGAATGATCGGCATTGTTCAGCCCGACGCCAGCGCCGTGCGCCACGGCAGGGGCGGCTTTGTGCGGGTTTGTGATGGATTGTGCGTCTGGTAGACTGCCCAAACAGGCCGAACAGGGGTGACGATGCCGACGCCGGACAAGCAGCTTTCCGCCGAACAAAGCCGGCAGATCGCCGATACCATTCGGGAAGAGATCGCCCGCCGCCGCATCTCCCGCCAGTCGCTGGCCGAGCTCGCAAAACTCAGTCTTTCGACGCTGGAGAAGGTGCTCGGGGGCCGCCGTCCGTTCACGCTCGCGACCACGGTCCGGCTCGAACAGGCGCTCGGCGTATCCCTGCGCAAGACGCCTGACGCGCCGGCGCCGGCCGCGCCGGTCAATGGCGACATCGCGCCGGATGGGTTGGGCGCCTATTCGCGCCGCGCGGTGGCGTGGATTGAAGGCGCCTATGTCACGATACGGCCGTCGTTCGGCGACAAGGACGCGATCTTCGCCTACCGTACCGAGATTGTTTGGAGTGATGCGGCCTCGTCGCTCGTGTTCCACGAAGGCGAGCGGCAGGATGCCTTGTACACCCAATTCGGCGAAGTCGCGGTGCCGAACCAGTCCGGCCACATCTATCTCGTCACCAACCGGAACGGTCAGCATCGCCTGATCACGGTGGCGCGCGTGGCCATATCTGGCGAAATGTACGGTATCATCACCACGCTGCTGGCGGGGCGCGGTTCCATGCTGACGCCGATTGCTGCTCCGATCGCCTATGTGCCGATCAAGATGGTCGCAAACCCGAGTTTTGGGCGCATTTCGTCCGATAATGTCAATTATGCGCTGTATAGCGAGCGTCTGCGGCGGACGATCGACGAGCCGTTTGCCATGTTTTTACCCGGTTAACTGTTGCGCCCTTGTATTTGCCGCAATCGTCGCCTATATCCGGTCTATTCGAATTGTCGTTTGCCTTGTTGACTACGCCGACACCGGCCCATCCCCAAGACATCGTTGAAATCGGATCAAGCTCACGCGGAGGTCGTGTGAGCAAAGCGCATTTGCGCATCTTGGAGATAGTTACATGGCTACCGGAACAGTTAAGTGGTTTAACGCGACCAAGGGTTTTGGCTTCATTCAGCCCGACGATGGCGGAACGGACGTGTTCGTTCACATCTCGGCTGTCGAACGCGCAGGCCTGAGCTCGCTCAACGAAGGTCAGAAGATCTCGTTCGAAGCGAAGAAGGACCCGATGCGCGGCAAGACCAGCGCTGAGAACCTTCGCGTCGACTAAAGATATTTTTGACGCGTTTTCTGCCGCAGATAAGTCTACGCAATCTGCGTAAACTTGATTGCTATGCGAACCGGGTATCCGCTTCGCTTGAAAACGCTTTGAAGGTTGCTGCTGATTACGGATTACCACGGATGTACTGGGATCCTCTAATCAGCCTCTGAGACAAGAGCCCGCCGGTGATGAACCTGCGGGCTTTTCGTTTGTCGGCGCGATCACGAGGCAATGGCCTTGTCGGTCGGCTTCGAAACGCTGAAATTCTTTCGCAGCGTCGGCTTGTGAATCTTTCCCGTCGCGTTGCGCGGCAGGGCATCGACGAACTCGATCAGCCGCGGGCATTTGAACCGCGCCAGATTGGCCTGGCAATGCGCGTGGATTTCGTCGGCTGAAAGCGTATGGCCGGGCTTGATCGCGACGATCGCCATGCCGACCTCGCCCCATTGCTCGTTCGGGATGCCGATCACGGCGGCTTCGGCAATGGCCGTCAGTTGATGCAGCACGCTCTCGACCTCGGCCGGATAGACGTTCTCGCCGCCGGAGATGTACATGTCCTTCCAGCGGTCGACGATGTAGTAGAAACCCTCTTCGTCGACGCGCGTGGCGTCACCGGTGTGCAGCCAGCCGTCGGTGAAGGATGATTGGTTGGCGTCCGGCCGGTTCCAGTATCCGGGCGTGACGTTCGGTCCCTTGACCCAGAGTTCACCGAGTTCGCCGACATCGGCGTCCGACCCATCAGGACGAACGATCCGGACTTCCGTATGCAGCACCGGCTTGCCGGAGGAGCCGGCCTTGCGCGCGGCGTCCTCCTTGTCGAGCGTCAGCACCGCGGGGCTGGTCTCGGTCATGCCGTAACCCTGCTGCAGGGCGACGCCGCGGGCTTCCCATATTTTCAACAGCGGCACTGGCATCGGCGCGCCGCCGACACCGCCGATCACGAGCCGGCTGAAATCGGCTGCAGCAAACGACGGATGCTGCGACATGAACTGGTAGATCGCAGGTACGCCGAAGAACTGGTTGATGCCTTGGGAGGGATCGCTGATCAATTGCAGCGCGAGCGCAGGATCGAACGCGCGCATGATCAGCACGGTGCCGCCGGCGTGCAGCACGGGATTGGTGTAGCAATTCAGCCCGCCGGTGTGGAACAGCGGCAGCACCGTGAGCAGCACCGACGACGGCGAGATGTACGCGGGACCGCCGAGATTGACGCAATTCCAGAACGTCATGCCGTGGGTGATGATCGCGCCCTTCGGCTGGCCCGTGGTGCCCGAGGTGTACATGATGGTCGAGATGTCATCGAGCGTGACCATCTCCGCGCGATCGAGTGGTTTTGACGCCGCGATCGCCGCCTCATAGGAGCCACCAGGACCGAGCAGCAGTGCCGATGAAACGTTGCAGAGTTTGGCGACCGATAGCGCGACCTCGGCAAGATCGGTGTCGTGGATCATGACTTTTGGCGAGGCATCGCCGACAATGAACTGCAGCTCGGGAACGGTGAGGCGGGTGTTGAGCGGCAGGAACACGGCGCCGATCCGGAAGCAGGCGAACTGCACCTCCAGCGTATCGGTCGTGTTCAGCGCCAGCACCGCGACCCGGTCGCCGCGCGCGATCTTGAGTTTGTCGCGCAGATGCGTGGCGAGCAGCGAGACTCGCGCATCAAACTCCGCATAGGAAAGCCGGCGCTGGCTGGCGAGGTCGATCGCCGCGATTTTATCCGGCGTGCGGCGGCCGAAATGGGCGATCCAGTCATAATAGCGGACGGACAAGGTTTCCTCCTGACGTCCCGCGGTTCTTGCGCCGCTGGTTTTGCTTGATGGCATTCTGTTTAGCAGATGAGCGGTCATAGGGGATGTTGTCTTGCGTGGAGTGGCTGGGGTGGGGCGATTCGGGCGGGCGACGGGCTCCATCCACCGTCATTGCGAGGAGCGTAGCGACGAAGCAATCCATCTCGCCGCGCAAAGGAAGAATGGATTGCTTCGCTTCGCACGCAATGACGGAAGACACCTTCGCGATCTCGCGTCGCGAAGCGACCGAGGCTTGCTATCGAATTTCCTTAACCCTCCAAACAGAGGGTGCAGGGAATGCCGGGTGCGCGCTGCACCCGCGGTCTCGTGTGCAAACTGTGCAAAAAAGTGCGCACATGAGCATACAGGGCAGCGGAGGCATCCGACATTCCCTGCGCAATGGCTTTACGGCTTATATCGTGCTCTCCCCGGTCGGGCCGGGCTCGTTGTCACCGTCACCCCCTTGGAGCGTTAGCCCTTCGGGAGCTTGACGCCAGCATACGGGGCGTCAGGACCACACGACTTCGCCGTACGCTTCCGTCACGATCGTCAGTCGCAACATCGGCGTCCACCGCATCCCATCCCGCGCTTATGACGATCGCGAAACGCCCCTCGTACCGGGACGGGACCAGATCGATATATTGCTGAGTCGGGGTCGGCGTCAAGCGATAATTCGGAAAATCAGAACACAAGCCAGCGTGGGCGCCGGCTGGGACTCATGATGCATTGGACAACCAAGCGGGATGACGCCCTTAGCTCTCTCCGCGTCGGCGCCGAGTCAGGGCGCCGTCAATTCACGAAGTGTTTTCAGGATTTGAGCAGGGCTGTAGGGCTTCGCCAAAAAGCACCCGCCGTCGGGCAGATCGTCACGACCGATCGTGACCTGGCCGGAAGTGGCAACGATCTTGATCGGAGGCCAGCGATCCCTGACCGCGGCAGCCAGTCTTAGACCGTCCATACTGCCGGGCATTTGAATGTCGGTAAAGACGACCGTGATGTCTAACCGGGTTTCGAGAATATCAATGGCTTCATCCGCATTCGCTGCTTCGATCACATCGAACTCGCCTGCCGCAATCATTTCAGCCGCGTCCATCCGGATCAACACGTCATCTTCAACAACAAGGATGACCGCTCGTTTCGCTACTGAAATCATCGGTCAATCTTTTCAACTAACTGAGTATTTGGCGTCGCAAGCCTTTTATGGTCAGGAACCGACTTGAACCTTTCATGGCCCATGGAGTTGGTATCCATAGCTGCAATTCGCAGGTCTCCACCCAAGGTTTCTTACGGCATGTTCTGCCTGGCGTTGTTGCTGATCTAATCGACTGCGCCAGATAAGGTTCACCAATGCTGAGGAAAAACATGGAAGCGCAAGGTGTTGGCGTCGCTGAATCGGTGCCTGTCCCGAAGCTTTCCGCGGACCCGGCAGAGAAGGCGGGCCCGCCAGTTTGGGATGCGGAACAGCTGCGTCTGGCTATTTCGGCGGCGGGGGTCGCGCTCTGGTCGTGGAACGTCGACACCAATCGATTTACGATGGACGAGAGAGCTTTCGATCTTTGGGGCGTGCCGCTGAATGAATACGTGTCGTTCGATGATCTGTCGTCACACATCCATCCGGCCGACCGTGATCGCGTAAAAGCTGCGTTTGCCGCCACGCGTGCGATCATCGGTCCGTATGAAATTGATTTCCGCATAATGGTTGGCGAGGAGGTCAGGTGGGTTTCGGCCCGCGGCCAAGGAAATGATGCGGGCATTGTTGGTCGCATCATGCACGGAATTTTCATCGACGTGACGGGACGCAAGCAAGCCGAGGAAGGCCATGAGTTGCTGGCGGGCGAAATGAGCCACCGGGTGAAGAACCTGTTAGCGATTGCATCCGGTCTCACAGCCATCACCTCGCGGTCCGCCAAGACGACTGCTGACATGGCGAAGGAACTTACGCTGCGGCTGGCGGCGCTGGGTCGCGCCCATGATCTTGTCCGTCCACTTCCGGGGCAGGGTGGAAAAGCTGCGCTCTTAGGTGACCTTTTGACAGTACTGCTGGCGCCTTATGATGATCTGGGAGCATTTAGCGGTCGCGTCCGCGTCTCAGTCCCCCGCATGGGCGTCGGCGAGCAAGCAGCTACAACGCTAGCGCTCGTTGTCCATGAACTAGCCACCAATTCACTCAAGTATGGCGCGTTATCCTCCCCAACCGGTACGCTGGATATATCCTGCGCCACCCACGATACGGAAGTGGTCGTAGTATGGACTGAGCGCGGTGGCCCGCCGGTCGCGGCGCCGACTGGTGAAAGCGGGTATGGAAGCAAGCTGCTCAATCGCAGCATGACGATCCAGCTTGGCGGCTCGATTTCGTGCGATTGGAGTGCGGAGGGCGTCATCGTCACGCTTCACATGATCAAAGACCGCCTGACAAGGTAGAGGCGTTCGGCCCCGGCCCGTTACCCTCCAGGAGATCTGACGGCTGTCGCCGTTCGGGTCGCCACACATTTGGTCCGCGTCTCGAACTCACGAACCCCGCAGCAGTTCGCTGATCACATTGAACTGGCCGTCGCGAAACTCGACCATGTAGCCGTCCTTGATGGGCCGATAGTCTTTCGGTGAGGTGTTGAGCTTGACGCCCGGCATCAGCAGCGGGAGTTGCACATCCGTGAGGTTGGCGGCCTGCGCCATGATGTTCTCGCGGCTCAGATCGTTCTTGCACTGCTCCAGCACCACCACCAGCGCCTGGGCGACCATGTAGCCATAGCCGGCGGCGAAATTCGCCGGATCGACATTCGGCACCCGCGCCTTCATGAATTCGCGGTAGGCGACCAGGTCAGGATCTTTGGAGTCGGCCGAATAGGGCTTCAGCGATCCGACCGACATGATGCCACTCGCGGCTTCGAGGCCCGCCGGCACCATGACCGTCTCCTTGTTGGCGCAGCCCGAGGAGATGAATCGGATCGGCCGCCAGCCGGTCTCATAGGCCTTGCGGATCGCCTGCGCGCAGGCGCGCGGCGTCACGCTGTAAATCAGGAAAACGTCGGCCTTGGTATTGGCAAGCGTCAGGATCTGCGAATCCACACTGGGATCGGCGACTTCGAAGCTCGATGCCAGCGCGATCGCCTTGTCGGCGTCGGCCCCAAGCGCCTCTTTCACGCCGCGCAGGTAATCCTTCCCGGCGTCGTCGTTCTGGTAAAGGATCGCAAAGCGTGCGTTGGGATTTTTGGCGCGCGCATAGCGCACGTCGATGCCGGCTTCCTCGACATAATTCGGCGCCCAGGGCAGCGCCATCAGCCAGGGCTGGTTGACCGGATCGTTCCATTTCGACGCGGACGAGATCAGGAACAGATGCGGCACCTTGGCGCTGTTGAGGTATTTCGCGGTCGCCGAACTCGGCGCGGTGCCCATGGTGCCGAACATGAAGGCGACGTTGTCGCTTTCGACCAGCCGCCGCGTCGCCTCGACCGTCTTCGGCGGCGAGAAGCCGTCGTCAAGCGAGACCATGTTGAGCTTGCGCCCGTTGACGCCGCCCTTTTCGTTGATCAAGTCGAAATAGCCGGCAAAGGCCTTGCCGACGACGCTGAGCGCCGAGGCCGGGCCGCTATACGGCATGATGTTGCCGAACTTTATTTCGGTAGGCGTGATGCCGGGGTGTTGCGCGAAGGCAGCTGACGATGCGGCGAGGGACAGCGCGAGGAAAATGGCCGGGACAGATTGGCTCCAACGGATCATGCTTCATCTCCCCGGCGTTTTGCCGATTTTGTGTTATTGCTTTTTTGCAGAAGGTTAGGGCATGGCCGGGGAACCGGTCTTGCGTTGAGTTGCTGGCGAGGGGGCCCGTCAGCCGCTCAACGCAAGTTTAGGCCGGCCGATTCAGGGCATCGTGATTCCGTCGGGAGGACAGCATGCTGGAGCGGACAAAGGCGAACAGCCCGTTTTACAACGCGGATCACGAAGCGTTTCGCGACGTGATGCGGCGCTTTGTGACGCGCGAGATCGAGCCCTATGCCCATGAATGGGACGAAGCCGGCGAGTTTCCGCGCGCGCTGTACGCCAAGGCCGCCGAGATCGGCTTGCTGGGGCTCGGTTTCCCCGAGGAATATGGCGGCGTCGCTGCCGACCAGTTCATGAAAATCGTGGCCTCGCAGGAACTCGCGCGTGCCGGCGCCGGCGGTGTCAGCTCCAGCCTGATGAGCCACACCATCGGCTCGCCGCCGATCGCGCGCGCCGCCCGCTCCGAGATAAGAGCGCGGGTGCTGCCCGAGGTGCTATCGGGCAAGAAAATTTCGGCGCTGGCGATCACCGAACCGAGCGGCGGCTCCGATGTCGCCAATCTCCGCACCAAGGCGCGCCGTGACGGCGATCATTATGTCGTCGGCGGCGAAAAGACGTTCATCACCTCGGGCATGCGCGCCGATTATCTCACGGTCGCCGTGCGCACCGGCGGTGAGGGCGCCGGCGGCGTCAGCTTGCTCCTGATCGAGGGCGATACGCCGGGGCTTTCCCGCACCAAACTCAAGAAGATGGGCTGGTGGGCGTCGGATACCGCAACGCTGCATTTCGACGAATGCCGTGTTCCGGTCGAAAACCTGCTCGGCGAGGAAGGCCAGGGGTTCAAGCTGATCATGCACAACTTCAACAGCGAGCGGATGGGCATGGCGGCGAGCTGCACGGCTTACGCGCGCGTCTGCGTCGAGGACGCGATCGCCTACGCCAAGGAGCGCCAGACCTTTGGCAAACCGATCGCGCAGCACCAGGTGATCCGTCACAAACTGGTCGACATGGCGCAGAAGGTCGCGGCCTCGCAGGCTATGCTGGAAATGCTGGCATGGCGGCTCGGCCAGGGCGAAAGCCCGGTCGCCGAAATCTGCATGATGAAAAACCAGGCGACGCAGACCATGGCGTTCTGCGCTAGCGAAGCGGTGCAGATCTTCGGCGGCGCCGGCTTCATGCGCGGCATCAAGGTCGAGCGCATCTACCGCGAGGTAAAGGTCAACGCGATCGGCGGCGGCACGGAGGAGATCATGAAGGATCTGGCGAGTAGGCAGATGGGGTTGTGACGTTCGCCCTTACCCTCCCCTGGAGGGGGAGGGTCGACGCGAAGCGGCGGGGTGGGGTGACGGTCTCTCCACTCGAACAGTGCCCGTGTTGAGAGATCACCCCACCCCGTCTCACATATCGCTGCGCTCTATGTGAGCCGACCCTCCCCCTCCAGGGGAGGGTAAGAGAAGGGCCACCCACTTTCGAAATTAAAACCGGACTACAAATCATGCTCTTCACCGCCGACCACGACGAACCGCGCCGTATCCTGCAGAAATTCATCGCCGCCGAGATCAATCCGTTCGTCGATGAATGGGAGGAGGTCGGACAGTTTCCCTCGCATGACCTGTTCAAGAAGCTCGGCGATCTCGGCTTCCTCGGCCTCAACAAGCCCGTCGAATTCGGCGGGCAGGGCCTCGATTACAGCTACGCGCTGATGATGGCCGAAGAGCTCGGCGCCATCCATTGCGGCGGCGTGCCGATGGCAATCGGGGTGCAGACCGATATGGCCACCCCAGCGCTGGCGCGGTTCGGCTCCGATGAAGTGCGCCGCGAATTTCTGGCGCCGGCGATCGCGGGCGATGCGGTGGCCTGCATCGGCGTGTCGGAGCCGGGCGCCGGCTCCGACGTCGCCTCGATCAAGACCAATGCCCGCTCAGATGGCGATGATTACGTCATCAATGGCGGCAAGATGTGGATCACCAATGGCGTAAAGGCGGACTGGATCTGCCTGCTCGCCAATACCAGCGACGGGCAGGTGCATCGCAACAAGTCGCTGATCTGCGTGCCGATGAAAAGCAAGGGCGTCGAGGTCGCGCGAAAACTCGACAAGATGGGCATGCGCTCCTCCGACACCGCGCAGATTTTCTTCGACAATGTGCGGGTGCCGAGGCGCAATCGCATCGGCGAGGAGGGCATGGGTTTTACGTATCAGATGGTCCAGTTCCAAGAGGAACGGCTGTGGGGCGCCGCGGCGTGCCTGAAGGCGCACGAGTACATCATCGCCGAGACCATCGAATACACGCGCAACCGAAAAGCGTTCGGCAAGACCATCCTCGATAATCAGATCGTCCATTTCAAGCTCGCGGAGATGCAGACCGAAGTCGAGATGCTTCGCGCGCTGATCTACCGCGCCGCCGAGGCGCTGATCGCGGGCGAGGACGTCACGCGTCTTGCGACCATGGCAAAGCTCAAGGCCGGACGGCTGGGACGCGAACTCACCGATGCCTGTTTGCAATTCTGGGGCGGCATGGGCTTTATGAACGAGACACACGTCAGCCGCGCCTATCGCGACAGCCGCTTGACCTCGATCGGCGGCGGCGCCGATGAGGTGATGCTGACGGTATTGTGCAAGATGATGGGCACGCTGCCGGGAACCAAAGGGAACGCCTGATGATCACGCTATATCACTGCGACGGGGCACGTTCGTTCCGTCCGCTCTGGATGCTGGAAGAGCTCGGGCTGCCCTATGAGCTCAAGATGCTGCCGTTTCCGCCGCGCGTGTTCGCCAAGGAATATCTCGCGATCAATCCGCTCGGCACCATTCCCTTCATGGTCGATGGCCAGACCAAAATGACGGAATCGTCCGGCATCTGCCACTACATCGGCACCAAATATGGCCCGACGCCGCTGGTGGTCGGGCCCGACGAGCCGGCCTACGGCGCATTCCTGAACTGGATGTACTTTTCCGACGCCACGCTGACCTTTCCGCAAACGCTGGTGCTGAGATACAGCCAGCTCGAGCCGGAGGAGCGCCGGAATCCGCAGGTTGCGGGGGACTATGCCAAATGGTTCCTGGGCCGGCTGCGGGCCGTGGAAGCCGCCACCGCAACGGCGGAAACGCTGTGCGCGGACCGCTTTACCGCCGCCGATATCGCCAACGGCTATGCGCTGCGGCTGGCCGGAAATATCGGCCTGGCCAAGGATTTCGGGCCCAATGTCGCAGCCTATTGGGCGCGGTTGCAGGCGCGTGACGGTTATAAGCGGGCGGTGGCCGCCGAGCAAAAGGCGGGCATCGAACAGAATGTGGCGCCGCGGATACGGAATTGATTGAGCGGTCATTCCGGGGCGCGAAGCGAACCTCAGATGCGCAATTGCGCATCGGGGAATCTCGAGATTCCGGGTTCGATGCTTCGCATCGCCCCGGAATGACGGTGGTTCTGTCGGTGACAGACCCCCATTTTCCGCTATGGTTGCCCCTATCGCAGCGGCCAGAGAGCCGCGCGAGGAGGATGCACCATGGACGACGCCTTGGATGACATGGGCCGGAAATCGGGCCATCTGATGCTGATCACTCCGGAACGCGTGTTCTACGCGGGCCTGCTCGGCCGGCCGCGGGAACGCTGCTCGGGTGCGTTCAACATCTATGTCGCGATCGAAGGCGGGTTGCGGCTTACAGCCGATGGCCGGAACAGCCATGCCGAAATGTTCGCTGTGCTGCCGAACACTGGGCATACCATCGCCAGCGACTATCGTTCGGTGCTGAGCGTCGTGATCGAGCCGGAAAGCGTTTGTCCCGGCGTGCTCGAAGACCTCGCCGCGCGGTTGTCGGGGCCTGAAGGCGCCGCTTTTGCCGACCGCATCCGCGCCGCCTATCTCGCCTTGCGCGAGCACCATGCGGGCGACGATTTCTCCAGCGCCGAATTCGACTTTCTGTGCCTTGGCGAAGCCCTCCCGCAACGCGTGCTCGATCCACGAGTGGCGCGCGCGATACTGCAGATCGGACGATTCTGCGGCGAACCGGTGACGGCCGCAAGCTGCGCCGCGGAAGCAGGTCTCTCGCCGTCGCGCTTCCTGCATTTGTTCAAGGAAGAGACCGGAATCTCGTTCCGCTCGTTCCGCGCCTGGAAGCGGGCGCGGCATTTGCTGCATTTTGCCAACCAGGACATCAACCTTGCGCATCTCGCGCAGGACATCGGTTATCCCGACTCCACGCATTTCAGCCACTCGATCCGCCGCTTCTACGGCTTGAAGCCGCGCGCGATCTTTTCCGGTTCGCGCGATCTGGCAATCTACCGCAGCAATCGCACCGGCGGCGCCAATAGCGGGTGGACGCAAGAAGCGGGCTGATGCGGGCCGCATGATCGCCAGCGCATGATCCGGAAAAGTGTGAAGCGGTTTTCCGAACGGATCATGCGCAAAACAAGGCGATTTCCGCCCATTTTCGAAGGCTGATCCATGAGCGACAAGGCCGTCATTACCTGCGCGCTGAACGGCGTGCTGACCGACCCGAAACAGCACAACGTACCTGTCACGCCTGAACAGATGGCGCGCGAGGCCAAGGCCGCCTTCAACGCCGGCGCCAGCATCATGCATATCCATCTGCGCCAGCAGGAACCGGGCAAGGGCCATCTGCCGTCCTGGGAAGTCAGCGTCAGCAAAGAGATTCAGCAGGCGGTGCGCGAGGCCTGCCCCGGCGTCATCATCAACCACACCACCGGGACCTCGGGTCCCAATTATAGCGGCGCGCTCGATTGCGTGCGCGAGACCAAACCCGAGATCGCGGCCTGCAATGCCGGCTCACTGAATTACCTCAAGGTGAAATCCGACAACACCTGGGCCTGGCCGCCGATGATGTTCGATAACGCCGTCGAAAAGGTGCAGGACTATCTCGGCGTGATGAAAGTGGCGGGCACGATCCCCGAGTTCGAATGCTTCGATGTCGGCATCGTGCGCTGCGTCGGCATGTACCGGCAGACTGGCATGTATTCAGGGCCGCTGGAGTATAATTTCGTGATGGGCGTTGCATCCGGCATGCCGGCGGATCCGGATCTGCTGCCGATCCTGCTCAAGCTCAAATTGCCCGAAGCGCACTGGCAGGTCACCGCGATCGGCCGCGCCGAAATCTGGCCGCTGCACCAACGCTGTGCCGACCTCGGCGGTCATTTGCGCACCGGGCTGGAGGACACCTTCTATCTCGCCGACGGCACCAAGGTGACCTCCAATGGCCAATTGATCGAAGCGATGGCCGCCTGCGCCCGCCGTGCTGGCAGAGAGATCGCCAGCCCCGCCGAGGCAAGGCAGATATTTGGGACGAGGCATTAAGTTGTCATTCCGGGGCGCGCGCAGCGCGAACCCGGAATCTCGAGGTTCCGGGTTCGCTGCGCGCCCCGGAACGACGGAGTAAACTAATTCATGGCCATCATCGAATCCACCATCGCCCCAAGCAGCGCCGGCTACAGAGCCAACCGCGACGGCATGCTGGCGCTGATCGCGCGCATGCGCGGGCTTGAGGAGCGGACGCGCACCGCCTCCGCCGCTGCCAAGGACCGCTTCCACAAGCGCGGCCAATTATTGCCGCGCGAGCGCGTTGCGCTGGTGCTCGATCCCGGCTCGCCCTTCATCGAATTGATGACGCTGGCGGGCTACATGTTCGACGTGCCGGATGCCGACAAGAGCATCCCGGGCGGCGGGGCGATCGCCGGCATCGGGTTCGTCTCCGGCATCCGTTGCATGATCAGCGCCAATGATTCCGGCATCGACGCCGGCGCGTTGCAGCCTTACGGCCTCGACAAGACCTTGCGCGTGCAGGAACTGGCGCTGGAGAACAAGCTGCCCTACGTGCAACTGGTCGAAAGCGCCGGCGCCAATCTGCTGCGCTACCGCGTCGAGGATTTTATTCGCGGCGGCAATATCTTTCGTAACCTGGCCAGGCTGTCGGCGGCGGGACTGCCTGTTGTCACCGTGACGCACGGTTCATCGACCGCGGGCGGCGCTTACCAGACCGGGCTCTCCGACTACATCGTGATGGTGCGCGGCCGCACTCGCGCCTTCCTCGCGGGGCCGCCGCTGCTTAAGGCGGCAACAGGCGAGATCGCGACCGAAGAGGAACTCGGCGGCGCCGAGATGCACACCTCGATCTCCGGCCTCGGCGATTATCTTGCCGAAGACGACCGCGACGGGCTGCGGATCGCGCGCGACATCATGACCAATATGCAGTGGGACCGGCCAAAACCGGCCGAAACCTCGTATCGGCCGCCGCGCTATGACGCGGAGGAACTGCTTGGCATCATGCCGATGGACCACAAGCGTCCGGTCGACATGCGGCAGGCCATCGCGCGCTTTATCGACGATTCCGATTTTACCGAATTCGGCAGCAATTACGGCCCCGCCACCATCTGCGGCCACGCCCGCATCGAGGGACAGGCGATCGGTATCATCACCAACAACGGTCCGCTCGATGTGCCCGGCGCCAACAAGGCGACGCACTTCATCCAGGCCTGCTGCCAGTCGCGCACGCCGCTTTTGTATATGAACAACACGACCGGCTACATGGTCGGCAAGGCTTACGAAGAAGCCGGCATGATCAAGCACGGCTCCAAGATGATTCAGGCGGTAACCTCGGCGACCGTGCCGCAGATCACCATCTATTGCGGCGCATCGTTCGGCGCCGGCAATTACGGCATGTGCGGGCGCGGCTTCCATCCGCGCTTCTGCTTCTCCTGGCCCAACGCCAAGACGGCGGTGATGGGCGGCGAGCAGGCGGCCGAGACCATGGCGATCGTTACCGAAGCGGCGGCTGCGCGGCGTGGCAAACCGATCGAGAAGGAAAAGCTTGACGCGATGAAGGCGCAGATAACAGGCGTGTTCGACGGCCAGATGGACGTGTTCTCGACCTCGGCACGTGTGCTCGATGACGGCGTGATCGATCCGCGCGATACCCGCAGCGTACTATCCGAGGTGCTGGCAATCTGCCGCGAGGCCGAGGCACGGACGCCGCAGCCCATGCAATTCTCGGTCGCGCGGCCATGACGATGATGAAGTCGACGCCGTTCTTCAAGATATTGATCGCCAACCGCGGCGAGATCGCGCTGCGCATCATGCGCACCGCGCGCCGTCTCGGCTATGGGGTGGTCGCGGTCTATTCCGATGCCGACCGCGACGCGCTGCATGTCCGCGAAGCCGACCAGGCGGTGCGGATCGGCGAGGCGCTGCCGGCGCAATCCTATTTGCGGATCGAGACGATCATTGCGGCGGCCAAAGCCAGCGGCGCGACGGCGGTCCATCCCGGCTACGGCTTCCTCGCCGAGAACGAAGATTTTGCTCAGGCCTGCCGTGACGCGGGTCTGGTCTTCATCGGACCGTCGCCGGAGGCAATCCGCGCGATGGGCAACAAGGCCGGCGCCAAGGAGATCATGGAAAAGGCTGGCGTGCCCTGCGTGCCCGGCTATCAGGGCGCGGATCAGAGCGACGCCGTTATGCTGGCGGAAGCCAAAAAGATCGGCTTTCCCGTGATGATCAAGGCGGTCGCCGGTGGCGGCGGTCGCGGCATGCGGCTGGTCGCGGACGCGGTGGCATTTCCGGATGCCTTGCGTAGCGCGCGGTCGGAAGCGCAGGGCGCGTTCGGCGATCCCACCGTGATCCTCGAGCGCGCCATCGTTAATCCCCGCCACATCGAGATCCAGGTGTTCGGCGATCGTTACCGCAACGCGGTTCATCTCGGTGAGCGCGATTGCTCGGTGCAGCGGCGGCACCAGAAGCTGATCGAGGAGGCGCCGTCGCCGGCGGTGTCGCCGAGACTGCGGGCGCGGATGGGCGCGGTTGCGGTGTCAGCGGTGAAATCGATCGGTTATGAGGGCGCCGGCACGCTGGAATTCCTGCTCGATAGCAGCGGCGAGTTCTACTTCATGGAAATGAACACGCGGCTGCAGGTCGAGCATCCCGTCACCGAGGCGATCACGGGCCTCGACCTGGTCGAACTGCAAATGCGCGTCGCCAGCGGTGAGCCGCTTGGGCTGGTGCAGGAAGACATCAAATTCTCCGGCCATGCCATCGAGGTGCGGTTGTGTTCGGAGGATGCCGGCCACGACTTCATGCCGCAATCCGGCACGATGGCGTTGTGGCAGATGCCTGACGGTATCCGGGTCGAACACGCGCTTCAATCCGGCTGCGAAATTCCGCCGTTCTATGATTCGATGATCGCCAAGATCATCGGCCACGGCGCGACCCGCGATGAGGCCCGGGGCAAGCTGATCGTTGGACTGGAGCAGCTAGCCGCATTCGGCGTCACCACCAATCAGGGCTTTCTGATTTCATGCCTGCGCCATCCCGGGTTTGCCGCGGGTGAGGCGACCACCGCCTTCATCGGCAACCATCGCGATGAATTGCTGGCGCCGCGCAAGGATGCAGCTTCGGATGCCGAGCTTGCGGCGTTGCTGCTGTATGTCACCGATTCCTCGGCACCGAAATGGAAGCCCGGACGTTCGCTGGCGGCAGCGTTCCCGGTTCCCGTTCGTGTCGAGATCGGCGGTGCGGTCCATGAGATCGAGATCGTGCGCGAGCGTGACGGCAGCTATCGCGGGCTCAACAACACGCTCTATCGAATCGAAGTTCACGCCGTCGACGGCGACACCATCCGCTTCAGCCGCGACGGTCTTTCGGAGTCCGTCAAATTCCTGCGTGACCGGGATCGGCTCTACTTCCTGCACCGCGGCGCCACGATTGCGGTTAGTGACCTGACGCTGGCGGCACCGGTGTCGGCCGCGGCCAGCGGCGGCGACGGCAAGGTGAGGGCGGCGATGAACGGCCGCGTCGTCGCCGTGCTGGTCAAGCCCGGCGATCAGGTAACGGCCGGCCAGCCGGTGATGACGCTGGAGGCGATGAAGATGGAGCATGTGCATACGGCGGGTGTTGCGGGCAAGGTCGCGGCGATCGATGTGGCCGAGGGCGAGCAGGTGACGACGGGGAAGATCGTGGTCGAGATCGAGGCGGCGGTATAGCAGCAAACCATATGTCGTCCCGGACAAGCGAAGCGCGATCCGGGACCCATACGCCGCGGCAGTTATTGTTGAGCACAATGGTCGACGGCTTCTTCCAACAACAGATGACCGGGGTTATGGGTCCCGGCCTTCGCCGGGACGACGATAGAGTTTACTCCGCCCGCCCAGTCCCCTCATTGAGCCAACACGCGACCTGATGCCGCGCGCCGGCATCAAGCAGCGACGGCCGTTCGACCTTGCAGCGGTCCATCACGTAGCGGCAGCGGGTGTGGAAGGCGCAGCCTGACGGCGGGTTGATCGGGCTTGGCACGTCGCCGTCGATCATCGGCGCGAGCTTCTTCGCCTTCGGGTTGGCGACCGGCACCGACGCCAGCAGCGCCTGCGTATAGGGATGGCGCGGGTTGGCGAACAGCTCGGTCTTGTCGGCGATCTCGACGATACGGCCAAGATACATCACGGCGACGCGGTGGCTGATATGGGCGACCACGGCGAGGTCATGGGCGATGAACAAATATGAAAAATTGTTCTTGCGCTGCAGGTCGATCAAGAGGTTGATCACCTGCGCCTGGATCGAGACGTCGAGCGCCGAAACCGGTTCGTCGCACACGATCAGGCTCGGTCCGAGCGACAGTGCGCGGGCAATGCAGATGCGCTGCCGCTGGCCGCCGGAAAACTGATGCGGATAGTTCTTCATCTGGTCCGCCCGCAGGCCGACCTGGGCGAACAGTTCGGCGACCCGTTCCTGCTGCTTAGCGCCGGTGGCAAGGCCGTGGACGCCGAGCGGCTCGCCGACGATCTCGCCGGCGGTCATGCGCGGATTGAGCGAAGCGAACGGATCCTGGAATACGATCTGCATCGAGCGCCGATGCGGCCGCAGATCCGCCTTGCTGAGGTTGGTGATGTCGGTGCCGTTGAGTTTGATGGCGCCGCTGGTCGGCTCCACCAGCCGCAAGACGCTGCGCGCCACCGTCGACTTGCCGCAACCGGATTCGCCGACCAGCCCGAGCGTCTCACCCTTGCCGACCGAGAAGCTGACGCCGTCGACCGAATGCACGGTGCCGATGCGCCGGCGCAGGATGCCCCCGCGCACCGGATAATGTTTGACGAGGTCGGTCACTTCGAGCAGGGGCGTTGCGTCGGTCATATCGCGGCCACCATTTCCGCCGCGCGCCAGCAGGCCGCAAAATGATTGTCGCCGAAATCCAGTAGCGGCGGATATTCGGCGCGGCAGCGGTCGATCGCGAACGGACAGCGCGGTGCAAAGGCGCAGCCCGGCGGCAAATTGGTCAGCGACGGCACCATGCCGGGAATTTCGTTCAACCTGACATCCTCTTTCGCGCCAAGCGAAATCACCGCCGGCATCGAGGCCATCAGGCCGCGGGTGTAGGGATGCCGTGGATTCTCGAACAGCGCCTCGACGGTCGCTTCCTCGACCTTCTTGCCCGCATACATCACGATGACGCGTTGCGCGGTCTGGGCGACCACGCCGAGATCATGGGTGATCAGGATCAGGCCGGTGCCGAGGGTCTTTTGCAGGTCGACGATCAGCGCCAGGATTTGGGCCTGGATCGTGACGTCGAGCGCGGTGGTCGGCTCGTCCGCGATCAACAGCGCCGGCCGGCACGCCAGCGCCATCGCGATCATCGCGCGCTGGCGCATGCCGCCGGAAAGCTGGTGCGGATATTCATGCGCGCGCCGCTCCGGTTCGGGAATCCGTACCAGCCGCAGCATCTCGACGGCTTTCGTCCACGCTTGCCTGGACGTCATGTCCTGGTGCAGGCGCACCACCTCGGTGATCTGGTCGCCGATCCGCATCACCGGATTGAGCGAGGTCATCGGCTCCTGGAAGATCATCGACATCCGGTTGCCACGGATCTTGCGCATGTCCGCTTCGCCGATGCCGAGCAGGTCGGTGCCTTCGAGCGTCACCGAGCCGCCGACGATTCGCCCCGGCGGGTCCGGCACCAGCCGCATGATCGACAGCGCGCTGACGCTCTTGCCGCAGCCGGATTCGCCGACGATCGCCAGCGTCTCGCCGCGGCGGACGTGAAACGATACGTCATCGACTGCCCGGAACAGGCCCGAATTGGTGAAGAACACCGTTTGCAGGTTCTTCACATCGAGAACCATCTCTTCCGCCCGTGCCTCGGTCATCAGCCGCGCTGCCTCGGGTCGAGGATGTCGCGCAGCGCGTCGCCGAACAGATTGGTGCCGAACACCGCAAGGCTGATCGCGACGCCGGGGAAGATCACCAGCCAGGGCGCGGTGCGGACATACTCCGCCGCCGATTCCGACAGCATGCGGCCCCAGGACGGATAGGGTTCGGGAATGCCGAGGCCGAGGAACGACAGCGAGGCTTCGGTGAGAATGGTGGAGCCGAGCTGCGCGGTCGCCAGCACGATCAGCGGCGCCAGCGTGTTCGGCAGCACGTGGCGTATAGCGATACGCGTCTCGCTCATGCCGATCGACTTGGCGGCCTCGACGAACGGCAGTTCGCGCAACGCCAGCGTGTTGGCGCGGATCACGCGGGCCACCGTTGGAATCAGCGGGATCGCGATCGCGATGATGACGTTCGGCAGCGACGGCCCCAACGCCGCCGTCATGACCAGCGCCAGCACCAGCAGCGGCAGAGCCTGCAGGATGTCGGTCACGCGTTGGAACAGTAAATCGACCCAGCCCGAGAGATAGCCGGAGACGAGGCCGACGATGACGCCGAGCGTCGAGCCCAGCACCGTGGCGCCGATGCCGACGGCCAGCGAAATCCGGGCGCCATGGACGATCCGGCTCCAGACATCGCGGCCGAATGAATCGGTACCCAGCCAATGCACGGCGTCCGGCGCCGCCAGCCGGTGCGTGGAATCGACGCTGAGCGGGCTGAAGCGGCAGATCAGATCAGCCGATATCGCCACCCAGACGAACATCACCATGATGAAGAGGCCGATGGTGCCGAGCATGTAGCGTTGCGCGAGAAACGTCAGCCGGCGCCAGCCATGCGTCGAATGGGCGCCGGCGCGCTTCAGTTCGCTATCGTAATTGACCACGGCCAAGCTGATAACTCCTAATCCCCGTAGCGGATGCGCGGATCGATCGCGGCATACAGCAAGTCGACGGTGAAGTTGGCGAATACCACGACGACGGCGATCAGCATCACGAGGTTCTGCACGATCGGGTAGTCGCGCCAGCGCAGCGCCTCGACCAGGAAGCGGGCGATGCCCGGGATATTGAACACGGTTTCGGTGACGATCAGCCCACCGATCAGGAAAGCGGCCTCGATGCCGATCACGGTGATGACGGGCAGGATGGCGTTTTTCAGCGCATGGCGATAATTGACCGAATTCTCCGAGGCGCCCTTGGCGCGCGCAGTGCGGATGAAATCCTGGCGCAGGATTTCGAGCATCGAGGAGCGCGTGATGCGCATCGTCAGCGCGGCGCTGCGAAAGCCGACCGCCATCGCCGGCACGCAGTAGATGGCGATCGCTTCGGTCCAGGTTTTCGGATTGGGGTTGAAGATCGGCATGGTTCCGAACATGGAAACCGACGCCATCAGGATCAACAGTCCGAGCCAGAACGAGGGCAGCGACAGCCCGCTCAGGCTGACGATACGCAAGGCATAATCGAGCCTTGTGCCCTGATGAACGGCGCTGATGACGCCGAGGGGAATGCCGATCGATGCGGAGAACAGCAGCGCCAGCCCCGCCAGCCGCGCGGTGATCGGAATTCGCGGCAGGATCTCCTGCAGAGCCGGTTTTTCCGACACATAGGAATAGCCGAGATCGCCGTGCAGCAACCCGCCGATCCAGCGGAAATACTGCACCACGATCGGGTCGCTGAGACCGAGTTCCTTTTCCAGATTGGCCTTGTCGGCGGGATCGACGAAGCCGGCCGCGTCGAACAGGATGTCGACGATATTGCCGGGAACGACGCGCAGCAGCACGAAGATGATGATCGAGATCCCGATCAGGGTCACGAACATCAAGGCGAGGCGTCGCACGATATAAGCAAACACCTGGCTATTCTCCCTGGCCGGCCGACGTAATGGCGGACGTTACTTGTCCATCCATACATCCTCGTAACGATAGCCGTTATAGGAGCTGTTCACCATGATGGTGATGCCCTTGACGTAGGGCTGCCAGCACGAACCCGAGCGGCCGTGGTAGATGATCGGGCGGGCGACGTCCTCCTGCAGCTTCTTGTCGATTTCCCAGACGATTTTCTTGCGCTTGGCGACGTCGGTTTCCTGGGACTGCTCGCTGAACAGCTTTTCGATGTCCTTGTTGCAGTAGTTGGTGTAGTTGCGCTCCGAGCCGCAGGAATAGTTCTCGTAGAACGACTGGTCGGGATCGTCGACCGCATTGCCGGTCAGATTGAGGCCGAGCGCATAATCCTTGCGCGCGACTTTCGAGAACCAGTTCGCCGTCTCGACCACGTCAAGCTCGCCGTCGATATAGATGCTCTTGAGCTGATCGATCAGGATGATGGCGGGGTCGCGATAGATCGGAATGTTGCGCGTTGCGACCTTGACCGCGAGCCGCTTGTCGGGCCCAAAGCCCGCCTTCTGCATCAGCTTGCGAGCTTCTTCCCGGTTGGCGTTGATATCGGGGCCGTAGCCCGGGATCGTCTCGAGCATCTCTTTCGGCATCGCCCACAACCCGCCCGGGGCGGGAAGCATGGTGCCGCCGATATCCGCCTGGCCCTCGAACAGGATCGAGATGAACGCCTTGCGGTCGATCGCCAGCGCCATCGCGCGGCGGATATCCAGGCTGTCAAACGGCGGCGAGGACGAGTTGACGATGATGTTGGTCGAGACGTTGATCGGCTCCACGACGCACACGGCGTTCGGTGACTGCTTCTTGACGTCCTTGAGCAGCGGGATCGACACTTCGGTGGGGAAGGTCATGTCGAACTGGCCGGAAATAAAGCCGAGAATGGCAGTCGACCGGTTGGTGATGATAGTGAATTCCATGCCGTCGAGATGCGGCAGGCCCTTCTTCCAGTAATCCGGGTTGCGCGTCAGCTTGATCGATTCATTGGCCTTGAACTCGACGAATTTGAACGGGCCGGTGCCGGTCGGCTTGGTGCGCATGTCGCCGGGCGAGACGTGGCAGGGATAGACCGGTGTATAGCCGGAGGCGAGCAGCGCCAGCAGCGCCGGCTGCGGTCGCTTCAGATTGAACGACGCCTCGAAATCGCCTGACGTGGTGACGTCGACGACCTCGTCGTACCAGGATTTTCGCGGGTTCTTGCGAAATTTCTGCTGCGACTTGCCCATCAGCATATCGAAGGTGCATTTGACGTCGGCGGAGGTGAACGGCTTGCCGTCGTGCCATTTGACGCCCTGCCGCAGCTTGAAGGTGAGCTTCTTCTTGTCGCTGCTCCAGGCCCAGCTCTCCGCAAGATCCGGGACGATCGACTCCATGGAGTTCTGCGGGACGTCCTGCTTGTAGATCACGAGGTTGTTGAAAACAGGCATGAAGGGAATGTTGACCGAATAGGTCGCCTCCTCGTGGATCGAGGCGCTGGCCGGGCTGTCGCGGTGATAGACCTTGAGGATGCCGCCCTGCTTGGGCTCGCCCGCCGATGCAACATGGTAGGCCGGCAGCAATAACAACGCCGCGACGGCAAGCGTTCGCACGCTCCGCATGGTGTCCCCTCCCGAGAATGTTCGGTCTCAAATGGCCGATTGCCGCCGACGATAGCATGACCATCCTGCCGGGCAACCGGCCAAGGCCGTGCGGAGGTTGGCAATTCGGACGAATGAAACTCCGTATGGCGGAACTGGCCTGACTTTTGCGGCCGTTTGCACGGATATGGCTGAGCAATTGGCGCCGTCGTTGCGACGCACACAAGATGATCGCGCCATAATGCCTCACCCGAGCGCTCACGCCGTCACGTTCCGGCATATTTCGCATCAACGCGGTCGCGCGGTTGCCAATCCTGAGCCCCTCACACGATCCGCGAGGTCTTGTTGCCCCAATAGCGGTCGCGCAGCAGGCGCTTGTAGAGTTTGCCGGTGGGCAGCCGCGGCAGCTCCTTCTCGAAATCGATCGAGCGCGGCACTTTCTGGCGCGACAGCGACTGGCTGCAGAACGCGATCAATTCCTCCGCGAGATCCGCTCCTGGCGAAACGCCGGGCATTGGCTGCACCACCGCCTTCACTTCCTCGCCCAGATCCGGATTGGGCACGCCGAACACCGCGGCATCGGCGATCTTGGGATGGGTGATCAGCAAGTTCTCGCATTCCTGCGGGTAGATGTTGACACCGCCGGAGATGATCATGAACGTCGCGCGGTCGGTGAGATAGAGATAGCCGTCATTGTCGACATAGCCGACATCGCCCACCGTGCTCATGCTGCCGTCCGCCGAGCGCGCCTCCTTCGTCTTGGCCGGGTCGCCGAAATACTCGAACGGCGTCGCGGTCTTGAACCACACGGTGCCCGGCGTGCCGACGGGAACGGCCTGCATGTTCTCGTCGAGAATATGCAGATCGCCGAGCAGCACCCGGCCCACGGTGCCGCGATGGGCAAGCCACTCCTGGCTGTTGCAGGAGGTGAAGCCGAGCCCTTCGGTGGCGCCGTAATATTCGTGGATGATCGGTCCCCACCATTTGATGATGTCGTCCTTGACCGCCGCGGGGCAGGGCGCGGCGGCATGGATCGCGATCTCGAGCGAGGAGAGATCGTATCGCGTGCGCACCTCTTCCGGCAGCTTCAGCATCCGCGAGAACATCGTCGGCACCAGCTGGGTGTGCGTGATGCCCCATTTCGGAACCAGCGAGAGATAATGTTCGGGATCGAACCGTTCCATGATGATGGCGGTGCCGCCCATCTTGATGGTGAGGTTGACGGCGGCCTGCGGCGCCGAATGGTAGAGCGGCGCCGGCGATAGATAGATCATGCCCTCGCGGTACTGCCAGATCTTCACCAGGAAATCGAACAGCGGCAAATTCTGGTCGGCCGGCAGTTCCGGCAGCGGGCGCAGAATCCCCTTCGGCCGGCCGGTGGTGCCGGAGGAATAGAGCATCGCGGTGCCGACGCATTCATCCGCGATCGGCGTGTGCGGCAATCCTGCCGTTACGTCCAGCAGGCCGACGATGCGATCGCTTTCGGGCCCACTTTCTCCTTGGCCATCGGCGACGATGCAAAGCTCGACGTGCGTGCATTCCTTCAGCGCCTCGCGCGCGACATCGAGTTTTTCCCTCGATGTGATCAGGATGCGCGACTGGCTGTTGGTCAGGATATAGGCGAGCTCGCTTGCGGTGAGGTAGGAGTTCACGCAGGTGTAATAGAGGCCGGAGCGTTCGCCGGCGCCGCAGGCTTCGAGATAGCGGCTGTTGTTCTCCATGAAGATCGAATAATGGTCGAGCCGCTTCAGGCCGCGTTGGCGGAACAGATGCGCCAGCCGGTTGGAGCGCGCGTCGAGTTCGCGATAGGTGACGGTCTCGCCGGTTCCCGCCATGATGAAGGCGGGCTGCAGCGGACGAAGTTTTACATGCTTGCCGGTGTACATTTACGTTCCGTCTATCCCTTTGTTTTGAGCATGATCTTCTCGGAAAACCGGTGCCCACTTTTCCGGATCAGGCTCTAGGCAGCCAGTTCGAGAATCTCGCGCACCTGTGCAGGTCCCTCGATCTTGCGTGGGTTGCGCGGCACCCACGGCGTCGCCATCGCCTGCTGTGCGATGCGGTCGAAATGCTCAGGCCCGACTTTGACCTCGCGCAGGCTGCGCGGCATGCCGAGGCCGCGAATGAAATCGTCGAGCACGTCGCCGGCATCCTTGCCCGGATGCCCCATCGCGGCTGATACCAGCGCCTGGCGCTCGGCATTCACAGGCTTGTTCCAGCGCATGACGAAGGGGAGCATCACGCAGGAGGTGTGGCCGTGTGGCACGCCGAACTCGGCGCCGAGCACGTAGCCGATGCCGTGGCTGGCGCCCATCGGCACGCCCGCGGCCAGCGGCCCGGTCGAAAGCCAGGTGCCGATCTGGCAATCCATCCGCGCGTCGAGATCGGCGCCATCGGCCTTCACCCGCTGCAGCGCCTGCGCCAGCAGCGCAAGCCCCTTCAACGCCTGCGCGTCGGCATAGGGATGCGCCTCGCGCGCACAAATGCCCTCAACGCAATGGTCGACGGCGCGGATGCCGGTCGACAGCCACAGCCATTCCGGCGTGTGCAGGCCGATCGCGGGGTCGAGGATCACGGCGCGCGGCATCACCAGCCGATGGCGCAGCGCTTCCTTGACCTTGGTCCGCTCGTTGGTAACGCCGGCGTTTGCGGTGAATTCGCCGCCGGCGATCGTCGTCGGCGCGCTGATCTGCCGCACCGCCGGCGGGTTCATCGGCGGCGGCGCGCCGGCAACGGCCCTTATTTTGTCGATGCCTTCGACGGTCGTAATGTCATTGGCGAGGCAGAGCTGCACCGCCTTGGCGCCGTCGGTGATCGAGCCGCCGCCGACGGTGACGATGAGATCGGCTTTGGCTGATCGGGCCTGTTCGGTCGCTGAGATCACGGCCGCGCGCGGCGTGTGGGCGGGCATCGCGTCGAACGTCGCGACGCAGCGCGGCCCCAGCACGTCGCGAATGTTCCTGATCACGTCAGTCTCGCGGTTGAGCGTGCCGCTGACCATCAGGAACGCTCTGACAGCGCCGAGCCGGTCCATCTGCTCGACGATCACCTCGGATGCAGGCCGTCCGAACACGACCTCATCCATGGCGCCGAATACCACACGCCCTCTATGCACGCTTGTCCTCCCCGGACATTTTGAATGGAGGTTAGCGGAGGAAATTCCGGCCGTCATGCCCGAAGATGATGCGGAGGGGAGCGGGGGTGCATCCCGGCAGTACCAAGTCTTCATACCGGCGCATGCGTTGCTTTCACCCTCCCCTGGAGGGGGAGGGTCGGCTCGCATTGGCGTAGCGAAATGTGAGACGGGGTGGGGTGATCTCTCAACACGGGGACTGTCCGAGGGGATAGACCGTCACCCCACCCCGCCGCTTCGCGTCGACCCACGAGCAAGCTTCGCTTGTCTCGGACCCCTCCAGGGGAGGGTAAGCAAACGCACCTTTGCCATCTCGCGGCGCGATGCGCCCGAGTTGTGCGGAATTCTTCGCCCCCAAAATTCAGAGGGCGCAGGGAATGCCGGATGCGCGCTGCACCCGCGGTCTCGTGTGCGAATAGTGCAAAGAAAGCTGCACACGA
>NZ_JAFCMA010000038.1:0-63272 GCF_018130125.1 Bradyrhizobium sp. AUGA SZCCT0177
GTGCCAGGACCACACGGTTTTGCCGTACGCTTATCCACGCCGTCGTCGAGGCGTAAACCAGCGTCCACCGCAACCCGTCCAACGTCCGTGACGACGGCCGACGCCCTCTGAGAGGGACGGGATGGCGATATATATGCACCTGATTTGTCTTCTGGTAAACAGAAATATTTTTCATTTCGGGGCTTGACACTAATTCCGTAAATCGTAAGTGATTTGCCCGTCGGGTTGATTTGTCGCACGCAGACCTCAAGATTGTGCTTGCGTGTGAGGCGACGCAACTGGCGTTTCGTAGTTGGCTGGCAGCATTGGGGCGAGGCCCCGTGTTTCGAGGTTAGGCCGGTTGCGTTAGTCGCGGGCGGAGGCGAACTGCGAAGGGTCGCGTGCCAGATGCTGGCCGGCCCCCTTGCGGCCGACCAGGGTGCCATCCGCGACGACCACCTCACCACGCACCAGTGTGGTCACCGGCCAACCGGTGACGCGGAGGCCCTCATAGGGCGTGTAATCGGGGCCGTGATGCAGGATGTCCTGGCTGATCGTCACCTCACGCGTCGGATCCCAGATCGCGATATCTGCATCGGAGCCGATCGCGATCGTGCCCTTACGCGGATAGAGACCATAGGTCTTGGCATGGTTGGTCGCCGAGAGGGCAACGAACCGGTTCAGATCGATTCGTCCCTTGACCACGCCTTCCGAAAACAGAATCGGCAACCGCGTCTCGACGCCGGGAATCCCGTTCGGCACCCAGCGAAAGCTGGTGCGGCCTTTCGGGGCGAGCTTTCCGGTCGTGTCGTAACGGAACGCGCAATGGTCGGAGGAGAAAACGCTGAATATCCCTTGCTGCAATCCTTCCCAGCAGGCGACCTGGCTTGGGACATCGCGTGGCGGCGGACTGCAGACGTATTTGGTCCCCTCCATGTTGAGCCCCTCCATGTCCTTCTCGGTCAGGACGAGATATTGCGGGCAGGTTTCACCAAACACCTTGAGGCCGCGCTGCTGGGCACGACGGACTTCTTCCATCGCTTCGCGGTTGGAGACGTGGACGATCATCACGGGCACGTCGATCAGCTCGGCGAGGGCGATGGCGCGATGGGTGGCCTCGCGTTCGACGACAATCGGCCGGGATGCGCCGTGGAAATGCGGAGCGGTACGGCCGCCTCGCTCCAGGCGATCGGTGAGGAAACGGATGGCGTCGAAATTCTCGGCGTGGACCATGACCAGCGCGCCGGTCTCGCGGGCAACCGACATCACCTCGAGGATCTGGCGATCGCTGAGCGCCAGATCCTCATAGGTCATGAATACCTTGAACGAGGTGTAGCCGTCCTTGATCAGGGCCGGGAGCTCCTGGCCGAGGACCTGTTCGGTCGGGTCCGAAATGATCAGGTGGAAACTGACGTCGATGTAGCAATTGCCGTCAGCCTTGGCGTGATAGTCCCGCACCGCCTGCCGCAGGCTCTGTCCGCGTTCCTGCAGACAGAACGGCAGCACCGTGGTGTTGCCTCCGAAGGCGGCGGCGCGGGTGCCGCTTTCGAAATCGTCGGCCATGACGATGCCCGGCCCGCTCGGCTGGGAAAAGTGGACATGGCTGTCGATGCCGCCGGGCAGGACCAGCCGGCCGGTAGCATCGATGGTCTGTCCCGCATCGCCGAGGCCGTGGCCGAGTGCTGCAATCCGTCCGTCCGATATCCCGACATCGCAGGCGAAGGTGTCGGACGCCGTCGCCACTGTGCCGCCGCGGATGATGGTGTCGAATGTCATGTCGCGCTCCGGTCGGGTCGGTTTGCGGATTGCTCACCGGGGAGCGCTGCCGCGCCATGCGGCAGCACTTGCCGTCAGTTGGTGGGGCCGTCGCCGCGGATGACGAAAGTGGTGGCTTTCAGCTTGGTCATGCCGAACTTGTCGAACAGCTTGTCATAGGTGCCGTCTGTGCGGATGGCCGTCAGCGCGTCTGCCGCCGCCTGCGCCAGCAGCTTGTCGCGGAAGGCGAAGGTAATGTCGGTGCCGGCAATGTCCCTGACCCAGATCTTGGCGATGCCGCGCTGCTCGAGCGAGTTGGCGGTCTCGTTGATGTTGAGCGCAGCCTCGAGCTGTCCGGCGCGCAAGGCTGCCGAGGTCGCGGTGACGGTCGTGAACGTGCGCAACTCGATTTCCTTGAGCCCTTTGGCCACCATCGCGGCGCTGTACTCGCGCGCCTTGCGCTCGGTATAGGTCGCCGACTCGACGCCGACGACGCGGCCGGCGAGATCTTCGAACTTCTCCAGCTTCAGGCTGGATGCAGGATCGGTATAGATGCTGATCGCCTGCTGCGCGTAGGGCACGAGGTACAGCATCTTCGAGCGCTCCTCGGTCCAGAACAAACCGGTGTTGATGGCGTCGAAGCGGCCGGAGCGCAGACCCGGAATCATTGGCGGGAAATCCATCCGCAGGAACACCGGCTCGATGCAGATGCGTTTGGCGATTTCGCGCGCCAGTTCGACATTGAGCCCCTGCAGTTCGCCCTTGTCGTCGATGAACTGCTGCGGTGGCAGGGTCGGATTGATGGACATCTGCCATTTGCCGGCTTCGATCAGGCTCGATGCCGGCACTCTTGGCGTGCAGTTCTGGGCGTGAGCTGTTGGGACGAGGCCGATCAGCACGGCCAGAGCGGAGAAGATATTGAGAAGTCGCATGACGTGAACCCCTTAAGTGAAAGTGAATAGGTGAGGCGGCGTTCCCGGGTCTGGTCGTCTTTTCGTTGTCTCGTTATGACGCGTCCGGCGTGGCGGATGCGCAATCGGGCTGGCGGGTCAGGATCAGCGAGGTATGGCGGGCTTCCGTCACCACCTCGTCGCGCTGGTTGATCAGCTCGAGTGCTTCGATGACGACGCCGCGCGCGGGGTTGCGGGTCGGCCGCTTCTCGACGAAGCGGAATCGCACGCGCAAGCGGTCGCCGGCGACCACCGGCGCCTTGAAGCACACGCCGTCCCAGCCGAGCGAGGCGACTGACGTCTCTTCATAGAGTTTCAGCTCCGACTTCAGCCCTTCCATCAGTGACAGGCCATACAGCCCATGCGCGATCACTGCCGGAAAGCCGCGGGATTTCGCGTAAGCAGCGTTGACATGCAGCGGATGATGATCGCGCGTGACGTCGGCGAAGGCCGCGATATCGGCTGGCGTCACGGTGTGTGCCGCGCTCTCGAACTGCGTGCCGGATTCGATATCTTCAAAACGGAGATTGATCGGCGCGGTGGCTGTGGTTTCCATAGCGTGTTCTCAGGCGACCTTGCGCGGGCGAGCCGGCAGCTCAACGAAGCTCTGGCCGATTCCCATCGGCCCGGGCCGGAAGATGCGCGGGTCCATGTCCTTGAGGTCGGGGCTGATGCGCGGCCGGAATCCCATATGCGCCAGCACATCCTGCTCCAGGCGTACGCCCGGGGCGATCTCGGTCAGCGTCATGCCGCCATTCTCCAGCTGGAACACGGCCCGTTCGGTGACGTAGGAGACTTCCTGGCCGCGCTGCGCGGCCAGACCAGCACTGAAGCTGATCTGGCCGACCTGCGGCACGAATTTACGGAAGGCGCCGTCGCGGCGGATCGCCAGCCGCCCGTTTTCGACGGCGATGTCGAACTTGCCGCCGGTCATGGTGCCGCTGAAGATCAGCCGCTTGGCGTTCTGGGTGATGTCGATGAAGCCGCCAGAGCCGTCGCGGCGGTCGCCGAAACGGGTGACATTGACATTGCCCACCTCGTCGACTTCCGCGAACGAGAGAAAGGCGCAGGAGAGGCCACCGCCGTCGTAGAAATCGAACTGGTAGGCCTGATCGAGAATGGCGCGGGGATTGATGGCGGTGCCGAACTCTCGCGCATGGCCCGGTACGCCGCCGACCACGCCGGATTCCACGGTCAGGGTGATCAGATCCGCGATGCCTTCCTCGGCTGCGACATTGGGGATCATCGCCGAGATGCCGACGCCGAGATTGACCACGTCGCGCGGGCGCAGCTCGAAGGCGGCGCGGCGGGCGATCACCCGCCGTTCGGTGAGCGGATCGGGCACGATCATCGCGACCGGTACGCGGGTCTCGCCGCAGCGAGCAGGATCGTAGAGCGTGCCGTAGGTCTGCATCTGCCCGGGTTCGAGCACGACGTGGTCGATCAGGAAGCCGGGGATCTTGACCATCTGCGGATGGATCGAGCCGCGCTTGACGATCCGTTTCACCTGGCAGATGACAGTGCCGCCGGCATTGTGAACGGCTTGCGCGATCGAGAGATCCTCGCGCGTCGTGCCTTCGTGCTCCATGCTGACATAGCCGTCCTCGTCGGCCGAAGTGCCGCGGATGATGGCGACGTTGGGAGGCGAGGGCGCGCGGTAGAGCAGCCACGATTGGCCCTGCAGTTCGACGAGGTCGACCAGCGGCAGGGTGGTGCGTGCATTCATTCGCCCCCCGTCCTGGCGCGGGTCCATGTAGGTGTTGAGGCCGACATGGGTCAGCACGCCGGGATGCTTTGCGGCCATGGCACGGCAGAGCTGGCTCATCACGCCTTGGGGGAAGTTGTAGGCGTCGATCAACTCGTCGCGCACCAGGCGCATGAACGGCACTTGCAGCCCGAAATTGCCGCCGACCACCCGCGCGATCAGGCCTTCATGCGCGAGATGGCATAGACCCTTCTCGGTCACCGCGCCGACGCCTGTGATGTTGATCAGCGTTAGCCCGTGCGGCCCGCCGCCGCCGAGGAAACGCTGCTCCAGCGCATCGAGAACGGCTTCCGCCACGCCGGTTCCGCCATTGCCGCCGACGATCAGCGTATCGGTGTCGCGGATCAGGCTTGCGGCCTGTGCCGCGGTGATGATGCTCAGCACGGTTGCACGCTCGCCGTCATGCGGCCTCCTTCTCGACCTGGCGGGCGATGATGAGGCGCTGGATCTGGTTGGTGCCCTCATAAATCTGCGCGAGGCGCACGTCGCGGAACAGCCGTTCAATGCGGTAATCGCGTGAATAGCCGTTGCCGCCATGGATCTGCAGCGCGTTGGAGACGTGCTTCATCGCCATGTCGGTGGTGAACAGCTTGGCTTGCGCCGCTTCCTTGGCGATCGGCACGCGCGCGTCGTGCAAGCGCGCGGCGTGGTGGATCAGAAGGCGGGCGGCGGCGATGTCGGTCGCCATGTCGGCCAGCATGAACTGAATCGCCTGAAAACCGATGATCGGCTGGCCGAACTGCTTGCGGTCCTTGGCGTAGGCGGTGGCATCCTCGAACGCGGCCTGTGCCATGCCGAGTGCCATTGCCGCCATCATCAGCCGGCTGAAATTGAAGTTGCTCATGGCCATCTTGAAGGCCTGGTTCTCCGGCCCCATCACGCTGTCGGCCGGCAGGCGCACGCCGGAGAAGGTGATCTGGCAATCCTCGAGGCCGTGCATGCCAAGGAGCTCTTCATTCTTGCCGCGCGCGATGCCCGGCAATTTGCCATCGACGAGGAGGCAGGAAATGGCGCGGTGTCCGGACTCGGCGCCGGTGCGGGCGAACACCATGATGCGGTCGGCGACGCCGCCGAGTGTCACCCAGGCCTTGGTGCCGTCGAGCAGCCAGCCGTTGCCGTCGCGCACCGCTGATGTCCTGATGCCGGCGACATCGGAACCGTGGTCGGGTTCGGAGACGGCGGTGGCGGGGATAATCTCGCCGTTCAGGATTTGCGGGATCAGCGCCTTGTGCGTCTCGGTGCCGTGCTGGTCGAAAAACAGCACCGCTTCGACCGGAATGGCGAAAGCGTTGGCCACCGCGCCCGAACAACGTGCCAGCTCTTCCATGGCGATGCAGGCGGCGACCGCGTCGAGCCCTGCGCCGCCCGCGCCTTCGCGCAGGCAGATGCCGAACAGGCCGAGGTCGGCCATGCCCTTGTAAAGCGAACGGTCGAAGCGGTCGTCGCGATCGATCGCCGCGGCGCGCGGCAGGATCTCGGCCTGCGCGAAGCGACGCGCGGTGTCTCGCAGCGCTTTCTGGTCCTCGGTGTAGAAACGGTCCATGGCGTGTCGCTTCCCTCAGTCGCTGGCGAGCTTGGAATCGTGGGCGACCTCGTCCTTCTCGCGGTCGAAGAAGTACGCGGCGACATCGGCCCCCGGCACGCCATAGGCGTTGCAGACGCTTCGCGTCAGCGCAGCCGCGGCGGCACGGCGCTCGGCCTCGCTGCGGCGGAAAGCGTGCACCTTGAGCAGGATACGCTGGCCGGTGCCTTGTGATCCCATCTCTCCGGCATGGGCATAGTCGTCGGGAGCGATCGGCAGGAAATAGAGCGTGATCGTCTGCGCGTCGACGCCGAAGCTCGACATCAGGCCGTCGGTGATGGATTTGGCCAACGCGGCCTTGCTTTGAGGCGGGGCAGGCGGCGCAAGGATTTCGACATAGGGCATCGGTCAGGCCTTCGCTCTGGACGATTTGGTTGCGGAGGATTTGCGTGGGGACGGATCGAACGGGCGGCAGGAATCGCGCTTCACCAGCCGGGCGCCGACGCGATATTCGCGCACGCCATCGGCGCCGTTGCCCTTGGCGTCCATGCGGTGTAGCAGGCGGTCGACGGCGAGGTTGGCAAGGTCGCTCGCGCCGTTGTCGACGATGCTGATGGCCGGGCGATGCCACTCGAACCAGGGCGAATGCTCGTAACAGAGCAACGAGAGATCATCGGGAATCGACAGGCCACGTTCGGCGATCACGCGCAGGACGCCGAGCGTCGCTTCGTGGTTGGCGACGAAGATCGCACTAGGGGGCTCGGCGAGATCCAGCAGCTTGCGACAGGAGGCGGCGCCGGTTTCCGGCTCGAAATGGCCGGCATGGATCAACGCGTCGTCCACTTGTATCGACGCCTCGCGCAGTGCACGGACATATCCCGACAGTCGCTCCCGTCCTGACGTTGTATCTGGACGGCCGACAATGATCCCGATCCGTCTATGCCCGAGTTCGATGAGATAGCGCGTGCCCACGTATGCGCCTTCTGAATCGTCGGCGAGTACGGTCTCGAGGTCTGTCCCGTCGTCGCGGCGCACCAGGCAGACGATCGGGATTTCATTTGCCAGAGCGGTCAGGCGGGCGCCGTTCTTGCCCGTGGGCACGACGATCAGTCCATCGACGCGATGGTCGGCAAGTGTCGTCAGCGTATCGCTTTCCAGCTGCGGATCGTCGCCGGCGATGCACAGCAGCATCTGGTAACCGAGCGCCTTCAGCCGCGCCTGCACCACCTCGGCCATTACCTGGAACGACGCATTGGCGAGGTTGTGGACCAAAAGCCCCACCAGCCGCGACTGTCCGGTTTTCAGTCCGCGTGCGATCGGGTTGGGACGGTAGCCGAGCTCGCGCGCAATGCGCGTCAGGCGCTGCTGGGTACGCTCGCTCGTCAATCCGCTGCCGCCCAGCGCGCGCGATGCTGTGCTGATCGAAACGCGGGCCGCCAGTGCCACATCTTTGAGCGTGACGCTCATCAATCCTGCCGTTAGAATGGAAACGATTGCAAAACAGTATGGGCAGAAATTTGCACGTGCAAGCCTAAATTTGAGATGGGTCTTGCCCAAATCAACGCCAATACTGCAATCGTTTGCAGCAATGCGGTGGCCCGCGACAGGGGCCGCTGCTCGGGTTCACGTTGAGCAACTGGAAGTCCTCGATGAAGACATTTCGCGGCACCTACACCGTCATGATCACGCCGTTCACGCCGGGCGGCGATGTCGATGCCGAGGCGTTGCGGGACTTTGTCGATTGGCAGATCGAGCAGGGGATCCACGGGCTGATTCCGCTCGGCTCGACTGGCGAATTCCTGTCGCTCGATGACGACGAGAAAATTCTGGTGGCCGAGACGGTCATTGCCCAGGCGGCGGGTCGTGTGCCGGTGCTGATCGGGACCGGTGCGGAGGATACGCGAGAGGTGGTACGCCTCAGCCGTCGTGCCGAAAAATTGGGCGCCGATGGCGTGATGATCATTCCACCGTTCTATTCGACGCCGACCGACGACGAGCTCGTCCATCACTACAAGACCGTGGCCGATGCGATCTCGTTGCCCATCATGGTCTACAATAATCCCGCGACTGCCAATGTCGATCTCAAGCCGGCACTGGTGGCGCGGCTCGCTGAGATCGACAACTGTCTTTACATCAAGGAGTCGACGCTCGAGGTGACGCGCGTGCGCGACATCATCCGGCTGTGTGGTGACCGGATGACCGTATTCGGCGGCATCCTCGGCTTCGAATCTTTCGTGGAGGGCGCGCAGGGCTGGGTAGCGGTTGCCTCCAACGTGGCGCCCCAGGCGATGGCGCGCATCTTCAGCCTCGTCGCCGATGAAGGCAAGATCAATGCGGCGCGCAAGCTCTATCTCGATTATTTGCCGGTGATCGAATTCGTCGGCGGCCAGGCTTATGTCGCCGGCACCAAAGCGCTGCTCGGCCATATGGGCTTTTCTGTCGGCGTGCCCCGTCCGCCGCGTCTGCCATTGCCGGCCCCGCAGGACGCGGCCGCGCGGGCGTTGGTAGCGAACTTCGGCCTAGTCTGGCCAGGGGCAATGGTTTCATCAAGGCAGGTCGCCGGCTGAGGAAAGGGCGCGCATATGATCGCAGTAGCTCGTCACAGGCACAGCGCGGTTCCACGGCGCGAGCGATCATGAGTGATCGGATGAAGAAACCCGATCTGCGCGGCGTCACGGTCGCCACCGTGCTGCCATTCAACGACGACCTGACGATCGACTGGGAAGGCTACGCCCGGCTGCTCGATTATTGCGCCTGCCCGGATGGCATCGCGGCCGTCTTTGTCAACGGGCATGCGGGCGAGGGCGCCTCGCTGTCGGACGAAGAGCGCCAGGCGGTGATCGCGCGAACCCGAACCCATATCGGCGAGAAGCCGCTGCTTGCCGGCATCATTGCGCACTCGACCGCCGACGTCATCAGCCAGGCTCGGCTCGCCGAGGCCGCCGGTGCGGATTGCGCGGTCTTGTTCCCGCCTGCCGCGCTCGGCGGCGGTGCATCCGCCACGTCGCGCGCGCCGGTTAGCTTCGTGCGGTCGGTCAGCGAGGCAATCGCAATCCCGGTGTCTATCTTCCAGTATCCGATGGCGTCCGGTTTTGGTTATTCGCCGCAGACGCTCGCCGAAATGGCGGCCATCGACCGCGTGATCGCCGTCAAGGAAGGCAGCGATACGATGCTCGCCTATGACGAGAACCGGCGGGCCGTGAAAAAAGCCGATCCGGAGGTCGCGGTCTTGCCTTCGAATTACAACTGGTTCCTGCCGCAGCTCGCTGTCGGTGGCGACGGCATCCTGTCCGGGCTCGTCAGCCTGGCGCCGCATCTGTTTATCGAACTCTGGCAGGCGTCGGTCGCCGACGACCTCAAGGCGATGCGCGCCGTGAACGAGCGCCTCTATCCGATCGTCAAGGCGATTTACGGTCCAGCACCGATCGTTGACATGCATACGCGCATGAAAGTGGGCCTTAAAGAACTCGGCCTGATCCGCAACGCAGATCCGCGGCCACCGCTGTTGCCGGTTCTGCCCGGACTTTACGACGACATCGCAACGACGCTCGGCGCCGCGCGCCGCGCCTGCGACATTCGCCCGACTTGAGGATGCCATCATGTCCGACGAAGCCTTCATCGATATCGTAGCTCCCGACGGCGGCACAAAATTTGCTGCCGAACGGTATCTGATCGGAAAGCCATCCGCCTTCGAAGCCGGCAGCTGGCAGATGAACTGGCTCAGCCAGCCGATCGATCAGGCGCTTGCAATCGTCGGCCCCGGTCCGGCCTGACACATGGAGACGAGCCGATGACCCATTTCAATCTGGCGGCCAGCGTCGACTACTTTTTCAATTTCTTTCTGATGAAGGGCGTGCTCGTCACCATCGGCTTGACGGTTGCCGGAGTCGTTGGCGGGCTCATTCTGGGGATGGGCATAGCGCTGATGCGCATGTCATCCAACCCTGTGCTCAGCGGCTTCGCCCGATTCTACATCTGGTTCTTTCGCGGCACGCCGCTCCTGATCCAGCTCGTGGTGATCTACAGCGGCTTGCCGCAACTGGGTATCAAATTCGACGTGATCACCTGCGCCCTGGTCGGATTGATCCTCAATGAAGCCGCATATCTTGCTGAAATCGTTCGCAGCGGTTTCATGGCGGTGTCGGCCGGGCAACGGGAGGCCGCCTGGGCTCTAAGTCTGTCGAGATGGGTAACGTTCCGGCGCATTACGCTTCCGCAAGCGTTTCGACTGATGATCCCGCCGCTCGGCAACTCCATCAATTCGCTCCTGAAGGCGACGTCGCTCGCCTCTGTCATCTCGGTCGAGGAAATCATGCGCCGAAGCGACATGCTGATGCAGGAGCATTTTCAGATTCTCGAAGTCTATGCGGCCGCCACGGCCTATTACTTGATCCTCACCTCGGTCTGGGATGTGGCTCAGCGCCGCCTTGAAAAGCACTTTGGCCGTTCGAGCGCGACAAGATCGCGAAGATCCAACGCAACAGCGCCGCCGACGCAAGCCGGCCTCGAGGCCAGAGCATGATTGTGTCGAGGGGAGGTTGTTGTTGCGAGGAACGAAGCTCCGGTCGCGAGGAGCAGCTCCGCTTCGCTCGCCACTTAAGGAAACGCATCGATGGCAACCGATATTGACGATGTACAGGGGCAGCCCCGCAAAGGCGAGGTGGCCGCGGTTCGGATGGAGGCGGTCTACAAGTACTACGGCGAATTTACAGCCTTGAACGAGATCGATCTCAAGGTGGCCAGTGGCGAGAAGATCGTGATCTGCGGCCCGTCCGGTTCGGGGAAATCGACCCTGATCCGGTGCATCAATCATATCGAAAAGCACGACCAGGGGCTGATCTACGTCAACGGCACCGAGCTGGATGATCAGCGCAAGAACATCGACGCCATCCGGAGGGACACCGGAATGGTGTTCCAGAGCTTCAACCTGTTCCCGCACATGACGACCCTGGAAAACTGCATCCTGGCGCCGATGACGGTGAACGGCATGACGAAGCAAGAGGCGAAGGACATCGCCATGCACTTCCTGACCAAGGTTCGGATCCCCGAGCAAGCCGAAAAGTTTCCGGGGCAGTTGTCGGGCGGACAGCAGCAGCGCGTCGCCATCGCGCGCGCGCTCTGCATGCGGCCGAAGATCATGCTGTTCGACGAGCCGACGTCGGCGCTTGATCCGGAAATGGTCAAGGAAGTACTGGAAACGATGAAGAAGCTGGCGGAAGAGGGCATGACCATGCTCTGCGTCACCCACGAGATGGGCTTCGCCCGCGAGGTCGCGGACCGGATCGTATTCATGAATGAGGGAAAGATCGTCGAGCAAGCGGCTCCGGAAAACTTCTTCAATCATCCGGCGTCCGAGCGGGCGAGGACATTCCTCGAGCAGATCCTTCATTAGTTCGTAGCTCTCGCGCTTGAACGAGAGAGACCAATCGGCACCGAGTGAAGACGAAGCCAGACGACCTGGCGAGCAAACACGAGATGCAGCTGCGCGCAAGGCCAGAGCGGCGCGATTCATTCCGGGCAAGGGCCGCGCAGCCCAGGCATCAACTGATGCGGGGCGCGTTACAGTCGGATTGCCGATCGTTTGCGATCACCGAGCACCAGTCATGTCGGCGGCTCCGGGCAAAGCTTCGCTAACGCACCTTCTCTTCGGCGATGGTCTGCCGACCCAGAATTGTCGAAGACGATTTTCGTGATCGAGTCGGTCTGCAGTCAAAGAGTCTGGAGAAACCGCCGCCCCATCGCCACTGTGCCCTCCGCATAGCCGTTTCCCAGCAGACGTGCCGGCTCGGTTTCCGGGTGCGATGCGATCCAGGCCGTCAGCAGCATACGCCTCAGCATCACAAAGGTAAGCATCGCCTCATCCTCTTTCGATACTGGTGCCACGTTCTGATATCCCTCAAGCCACGTATTCTGCAGATCGGTGATGATCGGTTCGTGCTCCATGAAGCTCACGGCCGCCGCGACTGGGTATGCACGGAGGAGCCGGAAGCAATCGGTCCAATTCCGCGCGCCGAGCCATCCTGATTGACGTGAACGAGCAGATCGATTCCGATTCGGAGAATGGTTTCGTCGCGAAACGTAATCATATCGCGAAATTTCAAGGTGTATCAACGTGCAAGAGCGGGAACGGAAGCTTGGCCGGATGGAACGCCTTGATCGCCAGATGCAGCATGACGCTTGAATCTTTGCCGATCGAGTACAGCATCACTGGCTTTCCGAACCCGGCAATGACTTCGCGCATGATCTCAATTGATTCCGCCAAAGGCCTCGTCTGGCTCGGCGGCAATCTCGACAGGTCCGGTTATTCTTTCCACTTTAGAAAGCTTCAGAACTAGCGAGCGTGTTGTCGAAGTCCCGGATAGGTCGCGCGTCAGTCAACCCAAGCGAGAATTGCAAAGAAAATCAGGGGCGATCCATGGATCAAGAGCCGGTCGCGGTTTCGATGGTGCTCGCTTTGCAACGCTCCTCAGGGAAAACCGCGTCGGCGCTCGCGCAGTTTGCGGAAGTCATCGCCTGCGTGGTGTGAGGAGCGTGTCAGCGGCGTGGCCGACACCAGCAGAAAGCCCTTGGCGTAGGCGATCTTTTGATAGGCCTCGAACTCGTCAGGGGGAACGAAGCGTGCGACCGCATGGTGCTTGCGCGTGGGCTGGAGATACTGGCCGATGGTCAGGAAATCGACGTCGGCGGAGCGCAGATCGTCCATCAATTGCAGCACCTCGCTCCGGTCTTCGCCGAGGCCGACCATGATTCCGGACTTGGTGAAGATCTGTGCGTCGAGTTCCTTCACGCGCTGCAGCAGCCGGACCGAATGGAAATAGCGCGCGCCCGGCCGCACCGTCAGATATTTCGACGGCACGGTCTCCAGATTATGGTTGAACACGTCGGGTTTCGCTGCAACCACCGTTTCGAGTGCGCCGCGCTTACGCAAGAAATCCGGGGTCAGGATTTCGACCGTCGTACCTGGGCTTGCCGCGCGGATGGCCGCAATCGTCGCGGCGAAATGCGCCGCACCTCCATCGGCAAGGTCGTCACGATCGACCGAGGTGACGACCACATGTTCCAGTCCCAGCTTGGCTACCGCTTCGGCGACCTTGACCGGTTCATCCGTATCGAGGGCACCCGGCAGGCCAGTGCGCACGTTGCAGAAAGCGCAGGCGCGCGTGCACGTGTCGCCCATGATCATGAAGGTCGCGTGTTTCTTCGCCCAGCACTCGCCAATGTTCGGACAACTGGCTTCCTCGCAGACGGTCACGAGCTTGTTCTCGCGCACGATGCGCTTCGTCTCGGCCCATTCGGCCGAGCCGGGAGCCTTGACGCGGATCCACGCAGGCTTGCTCTGCAAGGGCGTGTCGGGTCGTTTGGCTTTTTCGGGGTGACGCGGCTTGTCCGGCCGCATCCCGGCTCGCGGATCGCTGTTGAGGAGATCGAGTATGACGGTCATTTGGTCAGCCTCGTGAGTGCGGCAGCTCGCGGACATTCGGCTATCCAAACGAAGTTCGTCAATTCGATTCTTCGTCCTCCCACCAGCGACCCCTCGCGACCGGTCGCTGCGCTGCGCGGGCGCTGCTGCCTCGATCGCGCAGGCCGGTTTCGGACTTCGAGCCGTGCATTTGGAACCCGTCGCCGTTCCGGTCCGACATTTCGGGTGATCCGTCCGGGTGGTTTTCCGGAGCTTCAGACAGATTCGAGCCGATCGCCCCCGAGGGCGCGACGGCTTGCATCGCAATCTCAAGCAAAATGAACGGCATGCGCGCGATGGGCCGCGCTTTTCGTGGTCTGGCACGAATGCTGCTTAGGTAATCGGCAAAAGAAGCATCCGCAAAAGAAGCGGCAGCTCAAGAACAGACAAAGCGAGGGGACGTTCAGATGCCAGCCAGTATTCAACTCATCACCTAGAGCGCCAGGCGATATCGCCTGTGCGGCATTGCGCGTTTCCGCAGTACGCGGAGCGCAATGAACGTTGACGCTTGTTTTCGGCTTGGCCTGCAATGGAGAAGGTAATGAAGGTCGCGGACGCGCATGATCTGGATCCGCTGGAAACCCGGGAGTGGCTGGATGCCTTGTCGGCAGTCCGGGGCCATCGCGGCAACGAACGGGCCGAGTTTGTCGTCAATGCGGTGATCGACGCTGCGCGCAGCGGCGGCCTCGGCATTCAACAGACGTTGACCACGCCCTATTGCAACACGATTCCGGTGGACCAGCAGCCGGCGCTGCCGGGCGATCGCGCGATCGAACACAAGCTTCGCTCGATCATCCGGTGGAATGCGCTGGCCATCGTGCTGCGCGCCAACAAGGAGAGCTCGGAGCTTGGCGGCCACATCGCGAGCTTCCAGTCGGCGGCAACACTCTACGACATCGGCTTCGGCCATTTCTGGCACGCGCCGACCGAGAAGCATGGCGGCGACCTCATTTTCGTCCAGGGGCATTGTTCGCCGGGCATCTATGCGCGCGCCTTTCTCGAAGGCCGCTTGAGCGAGGAGCAATTGCTCGGCTTCCGGCAGGAGACCGCGGGCGGCGGATTGTCGAGCTATCCGCACCCCTGGCTGATGCCGGACTTCTGGCAGTTCCCAACGGTGTCGATGGGGCTTGGGCCGCTGATGGCGATCTATCAGGCGCGGTTCCTGAAATATCTGGAGAACCGCCATCTGGCCGAAACCGCCAATCGCAAGGTCTGGGCCTTCATGGGCGACGGCGAAACCGATGAGCCGGAATCGCTCGGCGCGATTTCGCTCGCCGGCCGCGAAAACCTCGACAATCTGATCTTCGTCATCAATTGCAACCTGCAGCGGCTCGACGGACCGGTCCGCGGCAACGGCAAGATCGTCCAGGAGCTCGAAAGCGTGTTCCGCGGCGCCGGCTGGAACGTCATCAAGGTGCTGTGGGGCTCGGGCTGGGACCGCCTGCTGCAGAAGGACAAGAGCGGGCGGCTGCTCCAGCTCATGGACGAATGCGTCGACGGCGAATACCAGGACTTCAAGAGCAAGAGCGGCGCTTACATTCGCGAGCACTTCTTCGGCAAATACGAGGAAACGAAGGAACTCGTTGCCGACATGAGCGACGACGATATCTGGGCGCTGGCGCGCGGCGGCCATGATCCGGAGAAGGTGTTCGCCGCCTACACCGCCGCCGTGAATCACAAGGGCCAGCCGACCGTCATCCTGCCGAAGACCGTCAAGGGTTTTGGCATGGGCGAATCCGGCGAAGGCCAGATGATCGCGCATCAGGCCAAGAAGATGACGCAGGATGCGCTGCGCGGCTTTCGCGATCGCTTCCAGGTGCCGGTCTCGGATGCGGACCTGAGCAAGGTTCCGTTCCTCCGTCTGCCGGAAGACAGCCCGGAGATGAAGTATTTCCACGCCCAGCGCGCAAAGCTCGGCGGCAGTCTGCCGCAGCGCCGGCGCAAATCCGCCTCCCTGCAAATTCCGCCGCTATCAACGTTCCAGCGGCTGCTCGACGCCAGCGGCGAGCGCGAAATTTCGACCACGATGGCCTTCGTGCAGATGCTCGGCACCCTCGTGCGCGACAGAGCGATCGGCAAGCACATCGTGCCGATCGTGCCGGACGAATCCCGCACCTTCGGCATGGAGGGCATGTTCCGCCAACTTGGCATCTACTCGTCGGTCGGTCAGCTCTACCGGCCGCAGGATGCAGACCAGCTGATGTATTACCGCGAGGACAAGAGCGGACAGGTGTTCCAGGAGGGCATCAACGAAGGCGGCGCGATGTCGAGCTGGATCGTCGCAGCGACGTCCTACTCGACCAACAACGTGCCGATGATCCCGTTCTACATCTATTATTCGATGTTCGGCCTGCAGCGCGTCGGCGATCTCGCCTGGCTCGCCGGCGACATGCGTGCCCGCGGCTTCCTGCTCGGTGGCACCGCCGGCCGCACCACGCTGAACGGCGAGGGCTTGCAGCATGAGGACGGCCACAGCCATTTGCTGGCCGCCACCATCCCGAACTGCATCTCGTACGATCCGACCTTTGCCTATGAGGTCGTGACTATCGTCCGCGAGGGTATGCGCCGCATGTATGAGGCGCAGGAGGACGTCTACTACTACATCACCCTGATGAACGAGAACTATCAGCACCCCGGGTTGGCCGAGGCCGGCAAGGGGGCGGAAGAAGGAATCCTCAAGGGGCTCTACCTCCTCAAGAACGGCGGCGAGACCGCGAAGAAGGGTCTGCGCGTCCAACTCATGGGCTCCGGCACCATCCTGCGCGAAGTGATCGCGGCCGCGGATCTGCTCAAGGCAGATTTCGGCGTCACCGCCGACGTCTGGAGCGCGACCAGCTTCAACGAACTGCGCCGCGACGGCATGGCGGCGGAGCGCTGGAATTTGCTGCATCCGACCGAGCAGCGCCGCAAGAGCTGGGTCGAGGCGCAACTTGAAGGCCATCCGGGGCCGGTCGTGGCGTCGACCGACTACATGCGCAGCTACTCCGACCAGATCCGGGAATATGTGCAGGCGGCCGGCCGTCGTTACGTCGTGCTCGGCACGGACGGTTTTGGCCGCAGCGACTATCGCGTGAAGCTGCGAAAATTCTTCGAGGTCGACCGGCATTACGTCGCCGTCGCCGCGCTCAAGGCGCTCGCTGACGACGGCGCGATCAAGCCGGCGATCGTGGCCGAAGCCATCGCCAAATACAAAATCGACGCCGGGCGTGCTGCGCCCTGGACCGTGTGAGCCAGCGGAGCCGAGGACAGAGCGATGAGTGGTCTGATCGACATCAAGGTTCCCGATATCGGTGACTTCAAGGACGTCCCGGTGATCGAAATCTTCGTCAAGCCGGGCGACAAGGTGAAGGCCGAAGATCCGCTGGTTGCGCTGGAGTCCGACAAGGCGACCATGGAAGTGCCGTCGCCGCGCGATGGCGTGGTGAAGTCGGTGGTCGTGAAGCTTGGCGACAAGGTCAGCGAAGGCACGGTGGTGGTGCAGTTCGAGGGCGCCGGCGCTGAACAAACCGAGGCGCGCCCGGTCGTCAGCGCTCCGCCGTCACCGGTCAGCGCACCGGCGGGTGTTGCCGAGGTGCGAGTCCCCGATATCGGCGACTTCAAGGACGTTCCGGTCATCGAAATCTTCGTCAAGGCGGGCGACAGCGTGAAAGCGGAGGATCCGCTGATCGCGCTCGAGTCGGACAAGGCGACGATGGAAGTGCCGGCGCCGCTCTCGGGCACCGTGCGCGAGATCAAGGTCAAGACCGGCGACAAGGTCAGCGAGGGTTCGATCATCCTGTCGCTCGCAACTGGCGCAGCACCTTTGCAGGCCGACATTCCTCCCGTGTCGTCGCCTGCGTCCTCGTCGGCCACCGCCGCTGGAACGGCGGTGGTCGGCGCCTTTGATGAAGGAAGCTTCGCGCTCGCCTATGCCGGTCCGGCCGTGCGCAAGCTGGCGCGCGAACGGGGTGTCGATCTCGGCAAGGTCAAGGGCTCGGGGAATCACGGCCGCATTCTGCGTGAAGACGTCGAGGCCTTCGGCAAAGGCGGAGCGGCGCCAGCCAAGCCGCAAGCAGCGACCGCCAGTGGGGGCGGCGTCGGCGGTATTGACCTTCTGCCCTGGCCCAAGGTCGATTTTGCGAAATACGGGCCGGTCGAACGCAAGGAACTCGGCCGCATCAAGAAGATCTCCGCGGCCAACCTGCACCGCAACTGGGTCGTCATCCCGCACGTCACGACCCACGACGAGGCTGACATCACCGATCTCGAACAATTCCGGGTGACGATGAACAAGGAGTTGGAGAAGAGCGGCGTCAAGCTCTCGCTCCTGCCGTTCATGGTGAAGGCCGCGGTCGCAACGCTGCAGAAGTTCCCGGAATTCAATGCCAGCCTCGACGGCGATGCGCTCGTCTACAAGAACTACTGGCACATCGGCTTTGCCGCGGACACGCCGAATGGCCTGATGGTGCCTGTCATCCGCGACGCCGACAAGAAATCGGTGCCGGAGATTGCCAAGGAGATGAACGCCCTCGCCAAGCTCGCGCGCGAAGGCAAGATCAAGCCCGACCAGATGCAGGGTGGGACGTTCTCGATCTCCTCGCTCGGCGGCATCGGCGGCATCTATTTCACGCCGATCATCAACGCGCCCGAAGTCGCGATCATGGGCGTCTGCAAGGGTTACTGGAAGCAGCACTCCTCCGACGGCAAGACATCGAACTGGCGGCTGACACTGCCGCTGTCGCTGTCCTGGGATCACCGTGTCATCGACGGTGCGGCGGCCGCGCGCTTCAACGTTTACTTCGCCAGCGTGCTCGCCGATCTGCGGCGCGTGCTGTTCTGAGATCGGGGGAAGCAGCATGGCACAGCAGATCGAAGTGAAGGTCCCCGATATCGGTGACTTCAAGGACGTTGCGGTGATCGAAGTGATGGTGAAGCCCGGCGAGACCGTCGCGGTCGACACCAGCCTCATCATGGTCGAGTCCGACAAGGCGTCGATGGAGATTCCGTCTTCCCACGCCGGCGTCGTGAAGGAAGTCAGGGTCAAGGTCGACGACAAGGTGAACGAAGGGTCGACCATCCTCGTGCTGGAGGCCGCAGGCGCCGCAGCAGCACCGACCCCCGCGCCGGTATCGCAGCCGGTCGCGGCCGTACCGCCAACGGTAGCGCCTGCCGCGGCATCCCATTCCGGCAAGGCGGACATCGAATGCGACGTAGTGGTGCTGGGCGCCGGTCCCGGTGGCTACTCAGCCGCCTTCCGCGCCGCCGATCTCGGCATGAAGACCGTGCTCGTCGAACGTTACGACACGCTCGGCGGCGTGTGCCTCAACGTCGGCTGCATCCCGAGCAAGGCGCTGCTGCATACGGCTTCCGTGGTGGACGAAGTCAGGCATCTTCCCGACCATGGCATTTCCTTTGGCCCGCCGCAGATCGACCTCGGCAAGCTGCGCGCGTTCAAGGACGGCGTGATCAAGAAGCTGACCGGCGGCCTTGCGGGCATGGCGAAGGCGCGCAAGGTCGAGGTTGCGACCGGCGTCGGTGCCTTCCTCGACCCACACCATCTCGAGATTGTCTCAGCCGGAGGCAAGAAGACGGTCAAGTTCGCCAACGCCATCATCGCCGCCGGCAGCGAGGCCGTGAAACTGCCGTTTCTGCCCGAAGATCCGCGCATCGTCGATTCGACCGGCGCGCTGCAGCTGAAATCAATCCCCAAGCGCATGCTGGTGATCGGTGGCGGCATCATCGGTCTCGAAATGGCGACGGTCTATTCGACGCTCGGCGCACGCATCGATGTTGTCGAAATGCTCGACGGGCTGATGCAGGGGGCCGACCGAGACCTGGTCAAGGTCTGGGAGAAGATGAACGCGGGCCGTTTCGACAAGGTCATGCTGAAGACCAAAACGGTGGGCGCGAAGGCGATCGAAGCCGGGATCGAGGTGAGCTTCGAGGGCGAGCAGGCGCCTTCCGGGCCGCAGGTCTATGACCTCGTTCTCGTGTCGGTCGGCCGCAGCCCGAATGGCAAGCAGATCGGGGCCGAGAAGGCCGGCATCGCGGTGACCGAGCGAGGCTTCATCGACGTCGACAGGCAGATGCGCACCAACGTGGCGCACATCTTCGCGATCGGAGACATCGTCGGCCAGCCGATGCTTGCGCACAAGGCGGTGCATGAGGCTCATGTGGCTGCAGAAGTCGCGCATGGCGAGAAGTCGTATTTCGATGCGCGGCAGATTCCGTCTGTCGCCTACACCGATCCTGAGGTAGCCTGGGCCGGGAAGACCGAGGAGCAGTGCAAGGCCGAGGGTCTCAAGGTCGGCAAGGCGGTGTTTCCATGGGCGGCGTCGGGCCGCGCTATCGCCAACGGCCGCGACGAGGGTTTTACCAAGCTGCTGTTCGATACGGCGACCCATCGCGTGGTCGGCGGCGGCATCGTCGGCACGCATGCCGGCGATCTCATCAGCGAGATCTGCCTTGCGATCGAGATGGGCTGCGAGCCGGCCGATATAGGCAAGACCATTCACCCGCACCCGACCCTCGGCGAGTCGATCGGCATGGCGGCTGAGGTGTTCGAGGGTCATTGCACCGACTTGCCACCGCAAAAGAAGAAGTGACGTTGAAGACCAACCAATTGTCAGAAGCGGGGCGCGGTTGAAGTGAAGGAGACAGTCATGGTTTCAAAAGCGTGGCGAGTTCTTGTCCTTCTCGCATTTGTTCTGCTTCCGCCCAGATTGGCGTCGGCGGCGGAGGCGCATTGGCCCGAGACGCTTACTCTCGGCACCGCGTCGGAAGGCGGCACCTACTACGCCTATGGTGAAGGGCTGGCTCGATTGCTCTCGCGAGAACTCGGCATCGCGGTGGTGGCGCGACCGACTGGCGGCCCGGTCGAGAATATCAAGCTGCTCGAGACCGGCGAAATTCAGCTGGCCTTCGTCACACAGGGCGTGGCGTTGCAAGCCTGGAACGCCGGCGCTGCCTGGACCGATGGGCGGCAATACCGAAACATGCGCGCCATGTTCGCGATGTATGATACGCCGTTTCAGTTTCAGGTGCTCAGTGAATCGCCGATTCAATCGTTTGCCGAATTCGCCGGCAAGCGTATCGGTGTCGGGCCCGAGGGCGGCACCACCGCCGCCTACTTTCCCGAGTTCCTCAAGGCGCTGAAGATCGAAGCCACCCTGGTTCACGGCGATTGGGCGGAGCTCGCGGAAAAGTCGCTGGCGCGAAGCATCGATGCGCTCGCGGTTGGCGCCGGCGTGCCGGTTCCGGTATTTATCGATATCGAGCGCAAGGCGAAGGTGCGCTACCTCCCTCTCACGCGGCAGGAGATCGCAACACTGCGCCTGACGATGCCGGAACTCTCCGCATCCGTTGTTGCGGCGGGTTCGTATCCGACTTTGCGGCGCCGGTACGACACGATCGGCCTTTTCAACTTTGCCGTAGCGCACAAGGATTTGCCGAACGATCTGGTCACAGCCATCGTCGACACAGTGTTCGCCAATAACGAGCGGCTGGTCGAAGTTCATCCGGCGGCGGCGGAAACGATCCCCTCCAACATCATGCGCAACAATTTCATTCCGCTTCATGGCGGCGCGGTCAGTTGGTATCGCAGCAGGGTTACGCCCGGGGTTGTGCATTCAGATTGAGAAACAGTCCTTAGGGAAGGAATAGGATATGGCAACAGCAGCAACGACAGGCGGTCACCATTCCGCAAAATGGTATCAGCACCTCTATGTGCAGGTTCTGGCTGCAATCACGGCCGGCGTCCTACTGGGCCATTTTTATCCTCAGCTTGGCGAGCAGATGAAGCCGCTCGGCGATGCGTTCATCAAATGCATCAAGATGATCATCGCGCCGATCATCTTCTTCACCGTTGTGCATGGTATCGCCAGCATGCGCGACATGAAGAAGGTCGGACGTGTTGGCTTGAAGGCATTGATCTATTTCGAAGTTTTGACGACAGCTGCGCTGATCATCGGGCTTATCGTTATCAATTTGTGGAAGCCTGGCGTCGGCATGAACCTCGATCTGTCGACCGTTGACACAAAATCGATCGCGGCCTTCACTGCGAAAGCGAAGGAGCAGGGCACGGTCCAGTTTCTGATGGACATTATCCCGTCGACCGTCGTCGGCGCGTTTGCCAACGGCGAAATCCTGCAGGTGTTGTTCTTCGCAATCCTGTTTGCATTTGGCCTGCAAGCTCTCGGTCATCACGGTGAGGGCGTGCTGCGGCTGATTGATGTCGTGAGCCACGTGTTCTTCAAGATCGTAGGCTACATCATGAAACTTGCGCCGATCGGAGCGTTCGGCGCAATGGCGTTCACGATCGGCAAGTATGGCGTGGCGACGCTGATCTCGCTGGCAAACTTCATGTTGGCGTTTTACGTAACATGCTTGCTGTTCGTCTTCGTCGTGCTTGGCTCCGTTGCGGCCCTTAGCGGCTTTTCGATCTTCAAGTTCATCCGTTACATCAAGGAAGAACTCCTGATCGTGCTTGGCACTTCGTCATCGGAATCAGTGCTGCCGCGCATGATCGCCAAGACCGAAAATCTTGGCTGCGAAAAGTCGGTCGTCGGATTGGTTATTCCGACCGGTTATTCGTTCAACCTCGATGGCACTTGTATTTACCTGACAATGGCGGCGATCTTCCTGGCGCAAGCGACGAACACGCCCCTGACGATCTGGCAAGAGCTCGGCATCATCGGCGTTCTGCTCCTTACGTCCAAGGGCGCCGCCGGTGTCACGGGATCCGGCTTCATCGTCCTGGCCGCAACACTTGCATCGGTCGGGACAATTCCGGTCGCGAGCATCGCCTTGATCCTTGGCATTGACCGCTTCATGTCGGAGGCGCGCGCGCTCACCAACCTCATAGGAAATGGCGTTGCGACGGTGGTCGTCGCCAAATGGGAAGGGGCGCTCGACGAAAGAATGCTTCATCGACGTCTGAACCAGGAGAGCGATGTCGAAGCTGATGATCCGGAGTCCGTAAAGATTGCGGATGACGAGATAGAGGCAGGCGCGCCCCGGCCAGTCGTCGCTTGATCCTGGAAACGGCAGAGGCTGCCAGCCTGGAGCCTGTTACCGCGCTTGGCAACGGCTTGGGAAGCGCAGGGAACACTAAAAGAGGAGTTGAATATGACTGATGTAGTGATTGTGTCCGCCGCGCGGACGCCGGTTGGTTCTTTCAATGGAGCGTTCGGCTCGCTGACTGCCCACGAACTGGGGGCTGTGGCGATCAAGGGCGCGCTGGAGCGCGCCAAGGTCTCGCCGGAAGAAGTCGATGAAGTGATCCTGGGCCAGGTCCTATCCGGCGGCGAGGGACAAAATCCGGCGCGGCAGGCCGCCATGGCGGCCGGCATTCCGCAGGAGAAGACGGCGTGGGGCATGAACCAGCTTTGCGGTTCGGGCTTGCGGTCGGTGGCGCTCGGCCTTCAGCAGATCGCCAACGGGGATGCAAAGGTCATTGTCGCCGGCGGCATGGAGTCGATGTCGATGGCGCCGCATCTGTCGCACATGCGGAACGGCACCAAGATGGGCGACACCAAGTTTATCGACTCCATGCTAAAGGACGGCCTGCTCGATGCGTTCCACGGCTATCACATGGGAGTCACCGCGGAGAACATCGCCACCAAATGGCAGATCACCCGGGAAGAGCAGGACGCGTTCGCCACCAGTTCGCAGAACAAGGCCGAGGATGCGCAGAAGGCCGGCCGGTTCAAGGACGAGATCATTCCCGTCACCGTCAAGACCAGGAAGGGCGACGTCGTCGTCGACCAGGACGAATATATCCGCCCGGGCACGACACAGGACGCGCTCGCGAAGCTGAAGCCCGCCTTTAACAAGGAGGGCAGCGTGACCGCCGGCAATGCTTCCGGTCTCAACGACGGCGCGGCCGCGCTGGTGCTGATGAGCGCCGATGAAGCCAAAAAACGCGGCCTCACGCCGCTTGCCAGGATCGTCTCCTGGGCGACCGCGGGCGTCGATCCCGCGGTCATGGGGTCGGGCCCAATTCCGGCGTCACGCAAGGCGCTTGAAAAGGCCGGATGGAAGGTTGGGGATCTCGATCTCGTCGAGGCCAACGAGGCCTTCGCGGCGCAAGCGATCGCCGTCAACAAGGACATGGGCTGGGATCCGTCGATCGTGAACGTGAACGGTGGCGCCATCGCCATCGGGCATCCGATCGGCGCATCCGGCGCGCGCGTTTTGACGACGCTGTTGTTCGAGATGCAGAAGCGTGGCGCCAAGAAAGGCCTTGCCACGCTGTGCATTGGCGGCGGCATGGGCGTCGCCCTGACGGTCGAGCGTTAGACCGGCGGACGGGCCGGTCGTTCCGGCCGGAGCGAGGCGCGGACGGCACCGGGCCGCCCGCGAATGACAACGGCTCCCAGAGAGCCGGCAAATACAAGTTCAACCGATCAAAATCAGGAGGAGACCATGTCCAGAGTTGCGGTAGTGACGGGCGGTACGCGAGGCATAGGTGAGGCGATCTCGATCGCGCTCAAGGCGGCCGGCTACAAGGTGGCTGCGAGCTATGCCGGCAATGATGAGGCGGCCGCGAAGTTCAAGGGGGAGACCGGCATCAACGTCTACAAATGGGACGTGTCAAGCTACGACGCCTGCGTCGCAGGACTCAAGCAGGTCGAGGCCGATCTGGGCCCGGTGGATGTACTGGTCAACAACGCCGGCATCACCAAGGACGGCATGTTCCACAAGATGACGCCGGACCAATGGTATGCCGTCATCAACACCAACCTGAACTCGCTGTTCAACATGACGAGGCCGGTGTGGGAAGGAATGCGCGAGCGCAAGTTCGGCCGCGTGATCTGCATTTCCTCGATCAACGGCCAGAAGGGCCAGATGGGCCAGGTCAACTACTCCGCCGCCAAGGCAGGTGACATGGGCTTCGTGAAGGCGCTGGCCCAGGAGGGGGCTCGCTCCGGCATCACCGTCAACACCATCTGTCCCGGCTACATCGCCACCGAGATGGTCAAGGCGATCAACCCCGAGGTCGTGGCCAAGAACATCCTTCCTCTGATCCCGGTCGGCCGTCTGGGCGAACCGCACGAAATCGCGCGCACGGTGCTGTTCCTGGCATCCGACGATGCCGGCTTCATCACGGGCTCGACGATATCCGCAAACGGCGGCCAGAGCATGGTCTGAGGCACCGCTATGTCGATGCAGCCACAAGGGGATCTGACGACGCGAACGCTCGCCATGCCTGCGGATGCAAATCCGAGCGGCGATATCTTCGGCGGCTGGGTGCTTTCCCAAATGGATATCGCGGGTGGCATCCATGCCGGCCAGCGCGCTCAGGGGCGCGTCGCGACGGTTGCGATCGAGGCGATGCACTTCATCAAGCCGGTCCATGTCGGAGACGTTCTGTGCGTTTACGCCGCGGCCGAGCGTGTGGGGCGGACTTCGCTGGCGATCCGCCTGGAGGCCTGGGCGCTGCGCCGCCGCCTGGGGGACCGTGTGAAGGTGACCGAAGGCATCTTTACGTTCGTCGCGCTCGACGCCGAAGGACGACCGTCGCCGATCGCAAACGTGACCGACGCCGCTGCCACAAATCAACACCGCACCAATCACTCATGAAGGAGACGGACATGTCTGACAACAAGTCAATGCCGGGCGCAGATTGGGGCCTCCCCGGGTTCGACTTCGCCAAGCTCATCGAATCCTGCCAGATCAGCGGCGTCGACATGATGTCGTTGATCGACATGGAGAAGAAGAACATCGACGCGCTCACCGAGGTCAATCGTTCGGCATATGAGAGCTGGCGAAACCTGATGGCACGGCAGACCGAGGTTTTCCAGGAAACCATGAAGGCGATCGCCGCCGAGGCAAGCAACGAAACCGTTGCGGGACGGCGCACTGAAATCGCCCGGCTGGGATTCGAGCAAGCTCTCGCCAACATGCGCCAGCTCGCCGAGACCGCGACCGAGTCCCAGAAGCAGACGATCGAAATATTGCGCCGGCGCTTCGAGGAAGGGATGGCCGCGATGCGCGCCCGTGGCGGAAGCGCCTGAGAGCCGCTAACCGAGCAAGAGCAGGAGAGGGGGCGCATCCGCCTCTCGAACCAAGGGTAGAATCGGGGAATATGATGGATCAGGATCTGAGGGAAGCCGCACTCGAATATCATCGCTTGCCGAGGCCGGGGAAGATCTCCGTCGTGCCGACCACGGCGATGGCAACGCAGCGCGATCTGGCCCTGGCGTATTCACCTGGCGTGGCGGAACCTTGCCTGGTCATTGCCAAGGATCCGTTGCAGGCCGATGAACTGACGGCGCGCAGCAACCTCGTGGCCGTCGTCACCAACGGCACCGCCGTGCTTGGTCTCGGCAATATTGGCCCGCTGGCGAGCAAGCCGGTCATGGAAGGCAAGGCGTGCCTGTTCAAGAAGTTCGCCGGGATCGATGTATTCGATATCGAACTCGCCGAGGAAGACCCTGACGCGCTGATCGAAACGATCGCCAGGATGGAGCCGACCTTCGGCGGCATCAACCTGGAGGACATCAAGGCGCCGGAATGCTTCTACATCGAACAGAAGCTCCGCGAGCGAATGAAGATTCCGGTCTTTCACGATGACCAGCACGGCACTGCGATCATCGCGGCGGCGGCAATCCTCAACGGGTTGAAGCTGGTCAAGAAGGACATTGCCGACGTCAAGCTGGTGTGCTCCGGAGCCGGTGCGGCGGCGCTGGCATGTCTCGATCTCATCGTCAGCCTTGGCCTGCGGCACGACCGTATCATCGTGACCGACGCAAAAGGCGTCGTCTATGCGGGCCGCACGGAGGGCATGGACGACAACAAGGCGCGCTATGCGGTGAAAACGGAGGCGCGAAAGCTGGGCGAGATCGTTCAGGACGCTGACATCTTCCTCGGCCTGTCGGCCGGCAATGTGCTGACGCCCGACATGGTCAAGAAGATGGCGCGAGATCCCCTGATCTTCGCCATGGCCAACCCGATCCCCGAAATCATGCCGGAGGACGCGCTGGCCGTTCGTCCCGATGCGATCATCGGGACAGGGCGTTCGGACTACCCCAACCAGATCAACAATGTCCTGTGCTTCCCGTTCATCTTCAGGGGCGCGCTGGATTGCGGGGCGACCACCATCAACGAGGAGATGAAGCTTGCGACGGTCCGCGCGCTTGCGGATCTGGCCATGACCGAAGTGCCCGAGGTGGTCGCCGCCGCATACAAGGGGGAGGGGCTTCGCTTTGGCCGCGACTATCTCATTCCAAAGCCGTTCGACCCGCGTCTCATCGAAATGATCGCGCCGGCGGTAGCCAAGGCTGCCGCCGACACTGGCGTCGCCAGGCGTCCGATCGCCGATATGGAGGCCTATCGTCAGAAACTCGGTCGGTTCGTCTACCAGTCCGGCAACGCGATGCAGCCGGTTTTCTCGGTGGCGAAGGGAAGCGGCAAATCGCTCCTGCTGGTGGAAGGCGAGGATGAACGGGTGCTGCGCGCGGCACAAGTCGTCGTCGACGAGAGGATTGCAAGACCGCTGCTTCTCGGCCGGCCGTCGACGATCGAGGAGCGAATCAGGGCCTTCGGTCTCCGGCTCGAGCCGGGTAACGACTGCGAGATCATTGATCCGCATGATGCGCAGGTCTATTCCAAGTGCGCGGACGTCTACCATGCGAGCAGGAAGCGCGATGGTGTGTCGGCCGCGCTGGCGCTGTCGGAGACACGGAGCAATGCGACGGTGCTCGCATCGATCCTGCTCGATAGGGGCGTCGGCGATGCGATGCTGTGCGGGGTTATCGGAAGGACCGCCGATCACCTTGCCGCCATACGCAACGTGATCGGGACGCGGGAGAACGTGCGGACGCTTGCAGTAATGCAGATGCTCATTCTGCAGCAGCATCAGCTGTTCATTTGCGATACCCACTGCAATCTCAGCCCGACCGCCGAGCAGGTCGCCGACATTGCGTTGCTGGCGGCTGCCGAGGTCAGGCGGTTTGGCGTCACGCCGAGGGTTGCGCTGTTGTCGCATTCGAGCTTCGGTAGTTCGGCCGTCCCGGAGGCGCACAAGATGCGGGAGGCGCGCGCAATCATTCGCGAGCGATCGCCCGATCTTGCCGTGGAAGGCGAGATGCGCGGGGATGCCGCGCTGTCGCAGTCGGTACTTGATCACGAGTTTCCCGATTCCGGCTTCGTGGGTCCGGCGAATGTGCTGGTGATGCCGAATCTCGACGCCGCCAACATCTCCTACAATTTGTTGCGGATGGCCGCGGGCCAGGGACTGACGGTCGGCGGCATCCTGCTGGGGGCGGCAAAGTCGGCCCACATTCTCACGCCATCGTCGACGGTCCGGCGAATCGTGAACATGGCCGCCGTCGCCGTCGCAGATGCAGTCTCCGAGAGAGCCTGATCAGGAGGACGCGTTTGGGCGGGTTGTGAACTGATCGGTCGAGGCCATCATGAGTGAGCCACAGTTGGGAAAGTCCCGCATCGTGATCGTCGGAGGCGGAGCCGGCGGATTGGAGCTGGCGACGCGCCTTGGCGACAAGTACGGACGCAAGGGAAAGCTCGACATCACGCTGATCGAGCGAAAGCGCACGCACGTGTGGAAGCCGAAGCTGCACGAAATTGCCGCCGGTAGCATGGATATCGCCGCCCACGAGGTCGATTATCTTGCCCAATCCTACTGGCATGGCTTTCGCTACCGGATCGGGGAGATGATCGGGATCGATCGGGATCGCCGTCAGGTGCAGGTGGCGCCGTATTTCGACGCCGAGGGCCGCGAGGTTACCCCGAAGCGGGCCTTTGACTATGACGTCCTCGTGGTCGCCGTCGGAAGCCAGAACAACGACTTTGGCACGCCCGGAGTCGCGGATCATGCGATCAAGCTCGAATCGCAGTCGGACGCACGTCGGTTCCACGAAAGAATGGTCAATGCATGTATCCGCGCGCATGCCCAATCGGCGCCTCTGGGAGCGCACCAGTTGAAAGTCGCAATCATCGGGGCCGGTGCGACCGGCGTCGAGCTTGCGGCCGAGCTCCACAGAACAACGCGCGAAGTGGTGGCGTATGGCCTCGATCAGGTTGATCCCCAAAAGGACATCAGGATCACGCTGATCGAAGCCGCCGAACGGGTGCTGCCCGCCTTGCCCGAACGGGTTTCGAAAGAGACGGAAAAGTTGCTTGTCAGGCTCGGTGTCAATCTGCTGGTGGGGGCCAAGGTCTCCGAGGTCGGGTCCGACCAGGTGAACCTGACGGACGGCCGGACGATTCCCGCCGAATTGATAGTCTGGGCTGCGGGCGTCAAGGCGCCCGACGTCCTGAAGGATATCGCCGGCCTCGAAACCAACCGCATCAATCAGCTCGTGGTTCGGCCGACGCTGCAGACAACGCGCGACGACGGCATCTTTGCCATCGGCGACTGCGCGGCCTGCTCATGGGGCGAGCGCGGCAATGTGCCGCCTCGCGCACAGGCGGCTCACCAGCAGGCCTCTCACCTGTATTCACAGATTCCGCGCTATCTGCGCGGCGAGCCGCTCAAGCCCTATCGCTACAGGGACTTCGGATCACTGGTGTCGCTCGGCGAATTCAGCACGGTCGGCTCGATGATGGGAGCGCTCGTGGGCGGCAATCTGGTCTTCGCAGGTATCTTCGCGCGGATGATGTACCTGTCGCTCTACAAGATGCACGAACACGCGTTGCATGGTTCGGTGAAGGTGGCGCTCGACACGCTGGCCCGCCTGATCACCCGGCGCACCGAGCCGCACGTGAAGCTCCATTGATTGCAGGGCATGGATGGGATGGGTGCTGTGTCGGCCGTTGTGCACTGGATTGGGGGTGAGGCACTGCGCCGAACCTGGAGGGAATGCTGATGGACGTCGTGGTCCTTGCGCGCATCCAGTTCGCCGCCAATATCACGTTCCACATTCTGTTTCCCTCGATTTCGATCGCGCTGGGGTGGGTTCTGCTGTTTTTTCGGTTGAAGCACCTGCGCGCGACCGACCCGCAGAAAAAACTGGATTGGTTGCGCGCCTACCGGCTGTGGACAAAAATATTCGCCCTGACATTCGCGCTCGGGGTCGTCAGCGGCGTCACCATGAGCTTCCAGTTCGGCACCAACTGGCCGGGCTACATGGAGCGCGTCGGCAATATCGCCGGCCCGCTACTCGGCTATGAAGTGCTGACCGCATTTTTTCTGGAAGCGGGTTTTCTTGGCGTGATGCTGTTCGGCCACCGCCGGGTAGGGGAGATGATCCACCTTGGGTCGACCTTCCTGGTCGCATTCGGCACAATGCTGAGCGCATTCTGGATCCTTGCCTTGAATTCATGGATGCAGACGCCGGCGGGCTACGAGATCGTCGACGGCCAGTTTCACGCGCGGAACTGGCTGGAAATCATCTTCAACCCGTCCTTCCCGTACCGCTTCGTTCATATGATGCTGGCATCCGCGCTGACCTGCGCGTTCCTGCTGATCGGGATTAGCGCCTGGCAGATCCTGAAAGGTGTCGCGACGGCCAGTGCGTCGCGCGTGCTGCGGACCGGGCTGGTATTCGCCTCCCTGGCTATACCGGCGCAAATAGTGGCGGGTGATCTTCACGGGCTCAATACCCTCCAGCATCAGCCGCAGAAGATCGCAGCGATGGAAGGTATCTGGGAAACAACGCGGGGAGCCCCGCTTCTGTTGTTTGCGATCCCGGATGACGCGACGCGAACGAACCGCTTCGAACTGGCGGTGCCGAAACTCGCGAGTCTGATCCTCCGGCACGATGCTGACGGCGAAATCAAGGGGCTGAACGAGTTTCCATCGGCCCATCCGCCGGTCTTTCCGGTGTTCTGGTGCTTCCGGATCATGGTGGGGACTGGCATCCTGATGCTGCTGGTCAGCTGGATCGGCTTGTGGCGGCATTGGCGCGATGGCTGGGATTTCGCCCGGATGCCGCGGCCGATGCTCAAGCTGTTCGCCGCGATGACCTTTTCAGGTTGGGTCGCGACCATCGCCGGATGGTACGTCACGGAGATCGGACGCCAGCCCTTCATCGTTGCCGGCCTCCTTCGGACCAGCGACGTCGCCTCTCGTGTTCCGTCGTCGAGCATTGCCCTGACGCTCGGCATCTACATTGCGGTCTATCTGGCGCTGCTCGTCGCCTATGTCGGCGTGCTGAAGCACATGTCGGAAACATCGGAAAAGAAGCCGGGCATGATCACATCGGAAGGCTTGGCGGAGAGCCCGCAGGACTATCAGCGCCGGGGAGAATTCGCATGATTTCGATGTCGTTCGACGAACTGCTCCCACTGATCTTCATCGGGTTGATGGGGGTGTCGCTGCTCGTCTACGTCGTGAGCGACGGATACGATCTCGGGGTCGGCATGCTGATGCATCGGGCGACGCCCGAAGAGCGGGATACCATGGTCGCATCCATCGGTCCGTTCTGGGATGCCAACGAAACCTGGCTGGTTCTTGGCGTCGGCCTGCTCCTTGTCGCTTTCCCCAAGGCGCATGGGTTGGTCCTGTCGGAACTGTACCTGCCGACTGCCCTCATGCTGGTTGGCCTGATCCTGCGCGGCGCAGCTTTCGATTTCAGGGTCAAGGGCAAGGCCAGCCGGAAGGCGATGTGGGACCGCCTCTTCATCGCGGGGTCAATGCTTGCGTCCGTGTGCCAGGGCTGGATGCTTGGTCGCTATATCAGCGGCTTCGGTGAGGGCTGGAACTATCCAATCTTTGCAGGCGCCATTGCGGTAGCGCTGCCGATGGCATACGCGCTGCTCGGTGCGACATGGCTGGTGATGAAGACGGATGGCCAGCTCCAGGACAAGGCGATCGAGTGGAGCAAGATCGCCTGGCCACCCATGGTCGTGGGCTTGATACTGATCTCGATGGCAACGCCGTGGATCAGCGAGACTGTTCGTGTCAGGTGGCTTACCTTGCCGGCGATGATTGCGGTGGCGTCGATCCCGATCACGACGGGCATTGCGCTGCTGACGGCGCGCCTCCTGCTCGGGTCGCCGGCCGTACGCGGCAGCCTGTGCTGGCTGCCCTTCGCATTGCTGGTGCTCGTCTTCTTCCTGAGCTTCCTCGGCCTCAGCTACAGCATCTATCCGTTCGTGGTGATCGACAGGCTTACCGTCTGGCAGGCCGCCAGCAGCCCCGAATCGCTCAAGATCATCCTGATCGGCGTTTGCGTCACGTTGCCTGTCATTATCGCCTACACCGGATTTTCCTATCGCGTATTCCGGGGCAAGACCATAGAGTTAGACTATGCATGAGCGGTCGTCCGTCGTGGCCGGCGCTCCTCGGATTTGTCTGGTTCCCGAGATGACGGACCTTCCATCGCTGGTGAACATCAAGGGGAGTCCCGCAATCAGTTCGGTGGCGCCCGGTTCCACGCGTTGGCTTGTGCGCGGAGCAATTGCAGCCGGGCTGGTCGTGGCCGCTTCGTGGCTCGGATATGCCGTGGCTTTCCAGCGCGGACTGGAGCATTTGCGCGCGGCAGCGCAGCAGCGGCTGGCCGTGGAGGCCGCCCGGCTCGACGGTCATCTTTCAAGATTTGAATACCTGCCGTCCTTGCTCGAGACGTCCCCCAGCGTCTTCCGGCTGCTCGACGCGCCCGGCGATCCCGCACTGCGGGAAGCCGTCAGCCAGTACTTGAAGTCGATCAATCTGCTTGCGGGAGCCGAAAATCTCTACGTCCTCGGCGTCTCCGGCGATACACTGGCCGCGGCTGATTTCGAGCAGCCGGGTACACCGTTTGGCCAAAACCTGTCGTACCGTCCCTATGTCAGCGAGGCTCTCTCGAAGGGTCGAGGGACGTTCTTCGGCGTCGGCATTACCAGCGCGCGCGCCGGCTACTATCTCTCCTACGCCCTGAAGGACGGCGGGGAGACGAGGGGTGTTGCCACCGTCAAGGTCAACCTGGATTCGTTCGAGCGCGCGTGGCGCGACATTGAGAGCGATATCCTTCTGCTCGACGAACGCCGGGTCACGATACTCTCGTCCCGGGACGCGTGGCGCTTTCATCCGATGGCGCCGCTGTCGCCTCAGATGCACGAAGAGATTTCGCGATCCAAGCCATACGGAAACCACGAACTGACGCCGCTCGGATGGACCTTCGTCGCTCAGTTCTCGGAGGGCGCTGCACGCGTCACCGCAGAAAACGGCGTGGCCTACACCCTCAGCGAACGGCCAATCAACCGCGGTCTGTGGAAGCTGGTCCTGCTCGACGATGAGGCGCCGACGCGGCAGACTGCGCTGATCATCGGCGCGATGTCGGGCCTCGCCTGCATCGTTGCGTTGCTGGCGGCTGGTCTGGTCGAGCAGCGCAGGCGAGCGATCAAGCAACGCCTGGCCAACCAGGCGGCGTTGCAGGCGGCGAACGACATGCTCGAGATCAGGGTGCAGGAACGAACCGCCGAACTGCGGGCCGCGCAGGATGATTTGGTCCATGCCGGCAAGCTCGCCGCCCTCGGCCAGATGTCGGCCGGAATCGTGCATGAACTGAACCAGCCTCTGGCCGCCCTGCAGACGGCCGCCGACAATGCGGTTCTGCTCGTCGACCGCGGGTCGATCGGCGATGCCCGCGGAAATCTGACCCGGATTGGCGAATTGGTGCGCCGACTCGGACGCCTGACCGGCCAGTTGCGGACTTTCGCATACAAGTCGAGCAGCCCGCTTGAGGCGGTCTCCGTCGAACATGCCGTGGCCGAATCGCTCAAGATACTCGCCGGGCGCGTCAAGGAAGGGGGAGTGACCGTCGTAACCGACGTTGACGCGAATATCTGCGTCATCGCCGATCAGACGCGGCTTGAGCAGCTGTTGTGCAACATCGTGGCGAATGCGCTGGACGCCGTGGAGAGCGCCGACCGGAAGTCGATCCTGATCCGCGCGAGCCGGGAACAGGGGCAGACCGCGCGCTGCCGCATCGTCATCAGCAACAGCGGTCCTTCAATCGCGCCCGATGTCCTGCAGCGCATGTTCGAACCTTTTGTGACGACCAAGCCTGCGGGCAAAGGGCTCGGTCTTGGTCTGATGCTCTCCAACCACATCGCGCACTCCTTTGGCGGCGAACTGCGCGCACGAAACCTGACGCCATGCGGCGCCGAATTTGCAGTGACCCTTCCATTGGCTGGCACATCAGAGGTTTCGCATGAGCGATGACCAATCGATCGGCGTGATCTACGTCGAGGACGATAACGATGTCCGGATCGGCGGCGTTCAGGCGCTTGAACTTGCCGGGTTTTCCGTCTCGGGGTTCGCCTCGGTCGAGACCGCCAGTGTGTCCGTCCGTGCCGACATGCCGTTCGTCGTGGTCTGCGACGTGCGCCTGCGCGGCAAGAGCGGCCTTGAATGGCAGTCCGATCTGCACAGGTTGGATCAGGATCTGCCAGTGATCCTGATCACCGGGCATGGCGATATTTCCATGGCCGTGCAGGCGATGCGAAACGGTGCCTACGACTTCATCGAGAAGCCGTGCTCGTCGGAGCAACTTGTCTCGGTGGTACGCAGGGCGACCGAAAAGAGGCGACTGACCCTGGAGGTGCGCTCGCTGCGATCGGCCCTCGCAGACCGCCAGGCAATCGAGGCGAGCCTCCTGGGCCGCTCGCCGCAAATACAGGAAGTGCGCCGGCTCGTTTCCACATTGGCCGCGACGAACGTCGACGTCACGATCTATGGCGAGACCGGAACCGGCAAGGATGTGGTTGCGCGCTGTCTCCACAATCACAGCGGGCGACGCGGCGGCCACTATGTCGCGGTGAACTGCGGCGGCCTCCCCGAATCGCTGGTCGAGAGCGAGTTGTTCGGCCATGAGGTAGGGGCGTTCACCGGCGCCACCCGTCAGCGTATCGGAAAGATCGAATATGCGAATGGCGGAACGCTGTTCCTCGACGAAATCGAGAGCATGCCGCTGAGCGTGCAGGTGAAGTTGCTGAGGTCGCTGCAGGATCGATCGATCGAACGCGTCGGAACGAACAAGCCGATCTCGGTGGATTGCCGCGTCGTTGCGGCGAGCAAGACGAATCTGCTCGAGTTAAGCGAGAAGCGGCTGTTTCGCGCCGATCTCTACTATCGCCTTGGCGTCGCATTCATCGAACTGCCGCCGCTTCGCGAGCGGCGCGAAGACATTCCCCTGCTGTTCGAGCACTTCACGCTGGACGCCGCCAGACGGTTCGAGCGCGACGCGCCGATACTGGACGAGCAGACGCTGTCCATCTTGCTGGCCTATTCGTGGCCGGGAAACGTACGGGAGCTCCGTAACGTCGCCGATCGCTTCGTGCTTGGCGTGCTCGACGGCAAGGCCATCAACAAGCCCGGGTTGGGTGCATCCGATGTGTCGTTGCCTCGACAGTTGGAGAACATCGAGCGGTCGATCATCGAGGACGCGTTGCGGCGCAAGCAGGGCGACGTTCAGGCGACGGCGACGCTTTTGGGCATCCCGAAGCAGACGCTGTACGACAAGATCAAACGCCTTTCCGTTAACGTTGACGGGATCAGGGAGGGGACAAGTGTTCGCTCCGGCTCCTGACGACAACAAGCGGCCATTGCGACGGGTCCGGCCGGATAGCTGACAAGGTCTCGGCGCATACGAGAGCGAAGGGCGCCAGACAGAAGCTGCCCGAAGAGGAAACGAACGAAACATTCAATCTTGCTGAGCGAGGGTAAGTGATGGATCGGCCATTCAATATGCCTGACGAATTTGTCGAAGGTTTCATGAAGGCAGGCGCGAGCCTCTGGCGGTCGCTGGGTTGGACACCGAACGGCGATCGTGACGGCGCGGGCCTTGGTGCAACGTTGAATTCATCGGGGCGCATCGCCGAATTGCAGGCTGACCACCTGATGCGTCTGTACCAACTCACGGAACAGGTCATCAAATCGGCTGCAGGCGTGCAGGGCGAAGGCAGCGTCGGGCCGGCGCGTGGCGATCGCAGGTTCAACGCCACGGAATGGCGGGACAATTCGCTCCATAGTCTGCTGAAGCAATGCTATCTGCTGAATTCGCGCTATTGCACTGACTTCGTAGAAGCGCTGGATCTGGACGAAAAGGAAAAGCAACGGCTGCGCTTCTTCACGCGCCAACTCGTCGAGGCGATGAGTCCGACCAATTTTCTCGCCACCAATCCCGAAATCATCAAGCTTGCAACGGACACCGAAGGCCAAAGCCTCAAGGCAGGCCTCGACAATTTGATGTCGGATCTGGGCCGGGGCAGCCTGACGATCACGGACGAGGGCGCATTCGAGGTCGGAAAGGACGTCGCGGCATCCGGGGGCGCGGTCGTGTTCGAGAACGATCTTTTTCAACTGATTCAATATGAACCGGCGACGGAGCAGGTGGCCGTTCGGCCGTTGCTGATCGTGCCGCCCTGCATCAACAAGTTCTACATTCTCGACCTTCAGCCGGCCAATTCCTTCGTCCGGTTTGCGGTCGAGCACGGCATGACGGTCTTCATCGTTTCCTGGCGCAATCCGGATGCCTCTTGCGGACATTTTGGATGGGATGATTACGTGGAGCATGGCGCCATGCGCGCCATCGAGATCGCCCGATCAATTTCCGGCGCCGACAAGGTCAACGTCGTCGGCTGGTGCGTCGGGGGAACCATCCTGTCGTCTGCGCTCGCTATCCTGCGGACGCGGGGCGACGAATCGGTCGCCAGCGTGACTCTGCTGACGACCATGCTCGATTTCCGCGAACCAGGTGATCTCGGCGTATTCGTGGACGAGGAGAGCGTGCGACAGCGTGAGCAGACCATTGGGAGTGGCGGCATCTACCGCGGCGCCGAACTCGGATTCGTGTTCCAAACCCTGCGTTCGAAAGAGCTGATATGGCCGAACGTGATCAACAATTATCTGAAGGGAAAATCGCCCGAGCGTTTCGATCTTTTGTTCTGGAATGCCGACGTCACCAATCTGCCGGGACCGATGTACTGCTGGTACATCAGGAACATGTACCTGGAGAACAATCTTCGGCACCCGAACAGGTTGACGATGTGCAACACGCCAGTCGATTTGGGGCGGGTCGATCTGCCGGCTTATGTTTTGGCGACCGTCGAGGACCATATCGTGCCGTGGCGATCCGCCTATCGCACGACCGGCCTGTTCAGCGGTGATACGCGCTTTGTCCTCGGCGCAAGCGGACATATCGCCGGTGTGATCAATCCCGCGTCGAAGAACAAGCGAAGCTATTGGGTGTCGACCAAGCGATCCGACGACCCGGCGACCTGGCAGGCAAGCGCCGATGAAAAGCCCGGCAGCTGGTGGAACGACTGGATGGCCTGGCTCAAGCCGCGGGCGGAAGAGCAATTGCCGGCGCGAACGCAACTCGGCAGCAACCTCTATCCTCCGGGCGAATCTGCACCCGGTCGATACGTGAAGGCGAAAGCCGACTGACAGCGTCTATGGCGAGCATGGTACTACCGGCAACCGAGAGGCAGTCGAGGCGGCGATGGTTGGCGCATGCGCGGCGGCTTTTGGCGGCCTACCATGTTCGGCCTGGCGAGCTAGGCTACCTCCGATCGATTCGCGAAACCGCGAAGGTATCCACCTAAGTATTTGATATATAATAGTGTTATACTATTTTTGCGATTTTAGTAGAACCCGCTTGCCGGGATGTCCCTGATCGGATCGTCTTAGCAGCCCATGGTCGCCAGATGGGTGCTCGAAGTCTGAGCCAGCGTCGTCACACTGCTCACATTCTATTGAGGTGTTTCTCGACATGCGCCGACATTGGAGCACGCATGATCTCTTCAGTTCGCATTGGATCAACGCGGATTTCGTTGCAGAGCATGCGTGCAACGGCAGGTCGAAACGGGTACCAACGCGCGCAGTTTCCGTTTAGTCTGGATGCACATGTTTGCAGTTCATCACATTGAGAGAGTAGTCTAGGCTGTTGAAGCATCAAGATTATCGCTTCTCCGTCGCACCCATGATGGATTGGACCGACCGGCATTGCCGCGTGTTCCACCGTCTGATGACGCGGCGGGCGCGGCTTTACACGGAGATGCTGACGACCGGCGCCATCATCCATGGCGACCGAATGCGGCTGCTCGGCTTCGACCAGAGCGAGCACCCCGTTGCGCTGCAGCTTGGCGGCTCCGATCCGCGCGATCTCGCTACCGCTGCGAAGATCGGCGAGGATTTCGGCTATGACGAGATCAACCTCAACGTCGGCTGTCCGTCGGACCGGGTAAAGGACGGCCGCTTCGGCGCCTGCCTGATGGCAGAGCCGGCGTTGGTTGCCGAGGGCGTCGCGGCGATGAAGCGCGCGGTGAACATTCCCGTCACGGTCAAATGCCGCATCGGCATCGACGACCAGGATCCGGAAGTGGCGCTGGACGTGCTGGCGCGCGGCGTCGTTGCCGCGGGCGCCGATGCGCTGGTCGTGCACGCCCGCAAGGCCTGGCTCAACGGCTTGTCGCCGAAGGAAAACCGCGACATTCCGCCGCTCGATTACGACAGAGTCTACCGGCTGAAGGCCGCGCTGCCCGAGGTGCCCGTCATCATCAATGGCGGGATCGGCAGCCTCGCCGAGGCGAAGGCGCATCTTGCCCATGTCGATGGCGTGATGCTGGGGCGGGCGGCCTATCAGGAGCCGTGGCGATTGCTCAAGGTCGATCCGGAGTCATTCGGCGAGGCGGCGCCGCATGCGACGATGAAGGATGTGTTTGAGGCTATGATGCCCTACATCGAAAACCAGCTCGGGCAGGGCACGCGGCTGCATTCGATGACGCGGCATTTCGTCGGCGCGTTTCACGGCGTGCCGGGCGCGCGTGCCTTCCGCCGCCATCTCGCCGAAAACGGCGTCAGGCAAGGCGCCGGCGCCAACGTATTGTGCGATGCGATTGCGCTGGTCGAAGCCCGCGCGGCGTCTTCGATCGCGGCCTGACGGCAACGCTTCTGGCGCGCGACCCAGGCTGATGGCAGCGTTGGTGCTGCCGGCAATTTCTCAATTAGCTGTCTCGCTTCCACGAGCCTGGCCACTCCATCTTTCACCGGCTCACTTGCCGGTCCGACAGATATCGCCTTGACAGCGCAATCATCCCGTCCGTAACTTCAGCTCACAAGATCAAAAAAACATCAACCAAGGAGAAATTGCTGCCAAAAGGGAGGAGTGAGAATGCTCAGGTACACGTCTATTGTCGTGGCTGCTGCCCTCGGACTCGCCGCCACCTTTACGGACCCAGCCCAGGCTCAGACCCCGGCTCCGGCGCCCAAGCCCCTTGTATTAAAAGGGCAATCGACCCACCCCGCGTCGTCGAACTTCCACCTCATCTTCAAATTGTGGGCCGAGACCGTCGAAAAGATGACGGCTGGCCGCCTCAAGATTGAAACGCTCCCGGCCGGCGCCATCGTTCCCCCGTTCGAGGTCTTCGACGCAACGTCGAAGAACGTTCTCGACGTTGGAATGGCGCCGTTCGGCTACATCCTCGGCCGCAACACCGCGACGATTCCGATGTCGCACGGTCCGTTGTTCGGCATGGACGGAAGCGACTACTGGGCCTGGTACTACGACGGCGGCGGCATGGCCCTGCTGGAAGAATTCTACCGCGACGTCCTCAAGCTCAACGTCGTGGGCTTCCCGATTCCGACCGATTATCCGCAAGGCATGGGCTGGTTCAAGAAGGAGATCAACAGCCTCGCCGATCTCAAGGGGATGAAGTATCGCATCTACGGCATCGGCGCGGAGACCTACGGCCGGCTTGGCGTGTCGGTCGTCACCATACCGGGCGGCGAGATCGTCCCAGCGATGGAGCGCGGCGTGATCGAAGGCGCTGAATGGATCAACTGCGAGGAAGACAAGAAGCTCGGTCTGCACCAGGTCGCGAAGCACTACTACACCCCTGGCATGCACGAGCCCGTCACCGGTGGCCAGTTGATGATCAACGGCGATGTCTGGAAGAAGCTGACGCCGGATCTGCAGGAGATCATCAAGGTTGCCAGCGTCTACGCCACGACGCAGCGCAATTTCTCCTTCAACCGCGAGACCGCGCAGGCCTGCCAGGACCTCCTCAAGATGGGCGTCCAGTTGCATCGCACGCCGGATGATGTCCTGAAGAACTTCCTCGACGAGTGGGAGAAGATCCAGGCCGAGTACGCCGCCAAGAACCCCTTCTACAAGAAGGCGATGGACAGTCAGAAGGCCTACGCCGAGAAAATCGTCCCGTTCAAGCTTTCCTGGTTCCCGCCTTATAATTTCGCCGGCGAGTACTACTGGAAGGACAAGGTCTATCTGCAGAAGAAGTGATCCGCTTTCGCGCGCGCAACTGGCGTCATTGACAGGCGCCAGTTGCTTTCCAAGGGGGATCATGATGTCGACTGACGGCGGAGCCTCGTATCCTGCTGGCGTGGGAAGGGAGTTTCCACACGCCTTCTACACGATCATTCGGGCCATTGACCGGTTCTCGGACGTCACCGGCAAACTCATCTCCCTGACGATGTTGTTCCTCGTGGTGACGATCACCTACGAGGTCGTGATGCGTTACGGGTTCAATGCCCCGACCGCCTGGGTTTACGAGTCGAGCTTCATGGCCAACGGCGCGGCCTTCATGCTCGCCTGCGGATATGCGCTCTACAAGGGTGCGCACGTTCGAACCGATATTTACTGGGAGAATTTTTCGGAACGCACCAAGGGGATCATCGACATGATCTCCTACATCCTGCTGTTCTACCCGGTCATGATCACCTTCATGGTGGTCAGCTACGACGCCGCATTGCATTCCTGGGACACCGGTGAGAGGTCGCAGGAAAGCGTGTGGCGCGTGATCATGTGGCCGTTCCGGGCCACCATCCCGCTGGCGGCGGTCCTTCTCATGGTTCAGGGCGTCTCCGAAGTACTGAAGTGCTGGTATCAGATCCAGTTCGGGCGCGAGTTCGAGCACAAGGAAAAGATCGAGATATGACCGGACTCGAGCTGCTTGGCCTATTCATGCTGCTGGTGATGCTGGGGGCGATCTTCATCGGCCTGCCGATCAGTTTTACGTTGCTGTTTCTCGCCGGTGTGTTCGGCTACATCGGCATGGGGCCGCGGGTGCTCAGCCTCGCCTACCTGCAGACCATCGGCATCATGAAGCAGGACGAACTGGTCGCGGTGCCCATGTTCATCCTGATGGGCTTCATCTGCGATCAGGCCGGGCTGATGGAACGACTGTTCAGGGCGTTCCGCGATCTGTTTGCGCCGCTGAAGGGCGCATTATACGTGGTCGTCATCGTTACCGCGACGCTGTTCGGCATCGCTGCCGGAACCGTGGGCGCGACGGTGGCGCTGCTCGGCATCATGGCCGGTCCGATGATGATCCGCTCCGGCTACGACGTGCGCATGTCGGCGGGCGCGATCGCGGCCGGCGGCACGCTCGGCATCCTGATTCCGCCGTCGGTCATGCTGGTCGTGATGGCGCCCGTGCTCGATATCTCGATCATCGATCTGTATGCGGCCGCGTTCGGCCCGGGCTTCCTGCTGTCCGGCATGTTCATCGCCTACACGCTGATCCGCTGTCATTTCAATCCGAAGCTCGGTCCCCCGGTGCCAATCGAGGAGCGGCCGGAATCGATGAAGATCGTGCTGTGGGAGTGCCTGGTCGGCCTCGTACCGGTGACGGTGCTGACCATCGTCACGCTGGGTGCGATCCTGGCCGGCATCACGACGGCGGCGGAGGCGGCGGCACTCGGCGCGCTCGGCGCCATCCTTCTGGTCATCCTCTACGGCAAATTCACGTGGAGCGGTTTGCTGCAGGCCTGCTACAGCACGATGGCGACCACCAGCATGGTGCTGCTGCTCGCGGTCGCCTCCAACGTGTTCGGTGCGGTGTTCGCGTGGCTCGGCACCGCCAGCTGGATGACCAATGCGCTGCTTGCCTCGCCGCTGCCGGCCTGGGGCACCATGACGCTGCTGCTGACGCTGATCTTCCTGCTCGGCTGGCCGTTCGAATGGCCGGCGATCGTGTTTATCTTTCTTCCCATGCTCGCGCCGGTGGCCAAGGGCCTCGGCTACGACATGGTGTGGTTCGGCTGCATCGTCGCGGTCGTCCTGCAGACGGCGTTCCTGTCTCCACCCGTCGCCATGTCGGCCTATTATCTCAAGCAGGTCGTGAGGGAATGGAATTTGAGGTTGATCTACCGCGGCATGGCGGACTTCATGGTCATCCAGGTTCTGTGCGTGGTCCTAGTGCTGATCTTCCCGGCGATCGCGATGTGGTTTCCAGGCTGGCTGCAGGCCCGCAGGGATGCCGAACGCAAGAAGGTGCAGATCGAGTATGTGATGCCAGCGAAAGTCGCCGCTTCGCTGCTCGGGCCGAATTGACCCGCACGCAGCCGAGCCACCCATCCGCAAGGCGCCGGCGGGCCGCGCGATGCGATCGCGCTAGTTGGCAGCCGCGCGGTCGCGCCGGGGGCGGCGCGGGGAGCTGACGCTGCCCGTCACGTCGGGATAGCCGTGCAGCATCAGCTGGTCGGCCTTTACGCCCCAGCTTTCCAGGCGATCCAGAAAGCTCATGCCGAGCAGGTTGGTTTTCATCTGCCCGCGCTGCACCACCAGCGCCGGGACCGATTTCTCGACGAGGTGACCGACCGCGAGACGGTCGAGCGTCAGCCGCGCCGCCTTGGTGTGCCCGCCCACGGTTTCGACGTCGACATTGTATTCGAGCATCTCGAGCGGCAGCCCGATCGCCTTCGCGGTTTCCCAGGTCAGCACCACCGAGGTCGCGCCGGTGTCGATCACCATCGGCGCCTTGACGCCGTTGATCTTGGCATGCAGCGCGAATTCGCCGGCCTGGCCGCGCGCGATCTGCACCGCGGGCACCGGCTGCGGGCTGTGCCGCCGCAGCATCTGCGAAACCTGGTCGCTGGCGCGTGCGATCTGTTCGGGGTCGCCGTAAGCAACGACGGCGCCGGCGGTGGCGGCGAGCATGATCAGGACGAGCAGGATGCGGCTCATCGCGCCCCCCCCTGGGCAGTCCTGCGATCGATCAGCTGGACGTCGGACGCTCCGCGATCTGCGCCAGGCCGGCCTCTGCCATGCGGGCCGGCAATCCTGCCATCACGGCCAGCCGCTCCGCGCTGTCCATGCGGTGCCATTGCGCGATTTCCGGCAGCGTTCGTCCGCAGCCGAAGCAGAGTTTGGTTTTGGGGTCCATCATGCAGACTGCGATACACGGCGTTTCTTTGCTCATTCAGGGAGTGTGAAATGCTTTCAGTGGTTTGCGCAAGCGCTCCAGTTACAGTCCTGTTCCGGCGCTCATGATCGGCTTGTGGCGCGCCCGGCGCTTCTCGTCGGCGGTCGCAATGATGACGGGCTCCGGCTGCAGGGGCGGGGCCTCTTCGGCCATCGGCGCCAGCGCCGACATCACGCGCTCCGGCGGGAAGGTGACGATGACTTCGGTGCCGATCCGCAGCTTCGATTTCAGCGTGAAGGTGCCGCCATGCATGTCGATCAGGCTTTTTGCGATCGGCAGTCCCAGCCCCGCGCCCTGTTCGGCCGACTTGATCGAGTTGGAGCCCTGGCCGAACGACGCCAGCACGATCGGGATTTCGTCTTCGGCAATGCCGGAGCCGGTGTCCTTGACGCTCAGATACTGGCCACCGGACGCGGTCCAGCCGACCTTCAGCCAGATATCGCCGCCTTGCGGGGTGAACTTGATCGAGTTCGACAACAAATTGAGCACGATCTGACGGGTGGCGCGCTCATCACCCCAGATCCGCGGCATGCCCTGTTCGAACACTTCGTGGATGGTGATGCCGCGGCTGGTGGCGCGCAGTTTCAAGAGATGATGGCAGTCGGCGACGACATGCACCAGCGACACCGCTTCCTCGTTGAGTTCGTAGCGGCCGGCCTCGATCCGCGACAGATCGAGGATCTCATTGATGAGGTTGAGCAGGTGGACGCCCGAATTATGGATGTCGGCGGAATATTCCTTGTAGACCGGCACGGTGTGCGCGCCAAAAATTTCGCTCTTCATCACCTCGGAGAATCCGAGGATCGCGTTCAGCGGCGTGCGCAATTCGTGGCTCATCTGCGCGAGGAAGCGCGACTTGGCGACGTTGGCGGATTCGGCGCGATGCCGCGCCTCGTCGGAGATCGCCTTGGCCTGCTCGAGCTCGCCGATCAGCGCATCCTTTTCGGCGCGCGCCTCCAGCGTCGCCAGCGTCGTCGAGTGCAGGCGATGGGCGAGCAGCGCGAAATAGCCTTCGGCGGCGAGCGCCAGCATGGCGAGCGCGTAGGTGTCGAAGGTGCCGCCCAGCACGAAATTCAGCGCGATCGCGGCCGTCACCGGCGCGGTGGCCGCCAGCGCCGCAATCGGCAGGCTGGCCGCCAGCATGCTCGACACCGCGATCACCAGCAGCATCAGGAACATCATCATCGTGTTCGACACGACGTCGAGGCCGGCGGGGTGGATCAGGATCGCGGTCCAGCACAAGCCGTAGAGCAGGTCGAGCAGCACAAATCGCGTGCGCCATTTGCGCGTGGCAGCGAGCGAGGGCTGCACCGCCAGAAATCTCCGGCAATTGCGGATGATGACGGCATGAATGCACAGCATGCCGAAGGTCCAGGCCAAAGCCGCTATCGGGTGCATCCAAAGGCCGAACAGCACACCGGTCGCAACCACCAGCAGCATGACGACGTAGGAGGCCGACATCCGGGTCTGGGCATATTGCCGGAGCAGTTCGGTGTCGAAAGCCGGGCGGGTTCCGCTGGTCGACGTTAACCGGTCGCGCGCCTCGCGCACCCGCTGCGCCGCGGCGCGCCGGGTATTGACCGGCGCGGCGACTGGCGGGTCCGCCGGAAGCTGGACAACCTCGGGCTTTTCTGCGGGATTACTCATTAAACAACACAAACCCTGCCCGCGAACCGCGCGGGCTTTTGTATTGTCTATCTGTGAGCCCAAATCCTTAAGCGATGACTTAAAGAGCTAAAGAATCCCGTTAACGCGAGGTTAAATTAACCTCTTCGCTCAGCGCTGCAGCCTTGCCAGCAGGCTCGACGTGTCCCAGCGCTTGCCGCCCATTTTCTCGACTTCGGAATAGAACTGATCGACCAGCGCGGTGACCGGCAGATTGGCGCCGTTGCGGCGGGATTCGGCGATGCAGATCGACAGATCCTTGCGCATCCATTCGACTGCAAAGCCGAAATCGAACTTGCCGTCGTTCATGGTCTTGTAGCGGTTCTCCATCTGCCAGGACTGCGCGGCGCCCTTGGAGATGGTCTCGATCACGGCCTGGACGTCGAGGCCGGATTTTTTCGCGAAATGAATGCCTTCGGAGAGGCCCTGAACCAGCCCCGCGATACAGATCTGGTTGACCATCTTTGTTAACTGACCGGAACCGGCAGGTCCCAGCAGCTTGCACATCCGCGCATAGGCCGCGATCACGGGCTCGGCGCCGGCATAGGCGTCCGCGGCGCCGCCGCACATCACGGTCAGGACGCCGTTTTCGGCGCCGGCCTGGCCGCCGGACACCGGCGCATCGATGAATTTGAAGCCCGCTTTGGTGGCGGCGGCATCGAGCTCGCGGGCGACTTCGGCAGACGCGGTGGTGTGATCGACGAAGGTCGCGCCCTTCGCCATGCCGGCAAAGGCGCCATCAGCGCCGATCGTGACCGCGCGCAGATCATTGTCATTGCCGACGCAGCACATCACGAAGTCCTGGCCTTCGGCGGCGGCCTTTGGCGTCGGCGCCGTGCGGCCGCCGAACTTGTCCGCCCATTCCTTCGCCTTGGCTCCGGTCCGGTTGTAAACGGTGACCTCGTGGCCGCCCTTTTTCACCAGATGGCCCGCCATCGGGAAACCCATCACGCCGAGACCGAGAAAAGCGACTTTAGCCATGTGTGCTACCTTATCGTTTGCCCTGGCGGGCTTGATCTTTGGGGGGCCGGACTTCGACCGAAGCTGGGAAGGGCCGGGCGGAACCCTGAGGCGGGTGGCCGCACCATAACCTCTGCGCCATGAAGGGCAACGCCTTCGTTTGGCTGGCGCGACCGGACACCGGTTCGCGTCAGGAAAACGCGTCAAAACAAGAGGCTAGAGAAGTCGGTTATGATTCCATCAGAACCGATTATGCTCTAGGATCACCCGGTTCAAACAACTCACAAAAAAGGGAGTGAGATCGCATGGGCGTCAGCGTGGGCGTGCTCGATCATTTCAACATCCGGACCCGGAATCTCGCCGACACGGTCCGTTTTTACGAGGATATCCTGGGCCTGGAAAAGGGCGCCCGGCCGAACTTCGCCTTCCCCGGCGCGTGGATGTATTCGGAGGGCAAGGCGGTGGTGCACCTGGTCGATATTTCCAAGACCGACGAGCCCCAAAAGCCTGACTCCGGCGTGGTCCATCACGTCGCCTTCGCCAGCACGGGCTTTGCCGGCATGCAGCAGCGGCTCAAATCCAAAGGAAGGGAATTCGACTCGCGTCAGGTTCCCGGCGGCGATCTCTGGCAGATCTTCGTCACGGATCCCAACGGCGTCATGGTCGAATTGAACTATGAGGCCGCCAAGGAGGGCGGGGTCGTGGCCCCGGCCGAACGCCGGGACGACGTCGGAGCAAGGTAGCCTTTTGGGCTGCAACGCTCTAAGAGGGCCCCGGTTCTGATGTTCATCAGAACCGAAGGCTCCAGGAGACGTGCGGTGAGCGTAACGCAGCAACAGGTTCTCGATGCCTTGGCCAAGGTGGCTTCGCCGCGCGGCGTCGCCTTGACCAATGCCAATGTGCTGTCGGCGATCACGGCCACCGACGGCAAGGTGTTCTTCTCCATCAATGTCGACGCCGCGGAGGCCCGCGCATGGGAAAGCGTGCGGGCGCAGGCGGAAGCTGCGGTTCGCGCCATTCCCGGCGTCAGCGTGGCGATGATCGCACTGACCGCCGAGCGCAAGCCCGGTGCGGCTTCGCCGTCATCAGGCGCGGCGTCTTCGCCGCCACCGCCACCGCATCAGCATCGCCATGCCCACGGCATGCAGCCGGTATCGGCGCATAAGCCGCCGCAAAGCCCGGCGTCGCCGATGTCCAGGCAAGCCGAAATTCCGGGCGTTGCGGCCGTGATCGCGGTGGCATCCGGCAAGGGCGGCGTCGGCAAGTCGACCACGGCGCTCAATCTTGCGCTGGGCTTGCGCGATCTCGGCCTGCGCGTCGGCCTGCTGGATGCCGATATTTACGGCCCCTCGGTGCCGCGGCTGACCGGCATTCACGAGAAGCCGAAACTGAACGACGATCGGAAAATGATTCCGATCGAACGCTTCGGTCTCTCCATCATGTCGATCGGCTTCCTGGTCGAGGAAGAGACCGCGATGATCTGGCGCGGACCGATGGTGATGTCGGCGATCACCCAGATGCTGCGCGACGTGGCATGGGGCACGCTCGACATTCTCGTCGTCGACATGCCGCCCGGCACCGGCGACGCGCAACTGACCCTGGCGCAGAACGTGCCGCTGAAGGGGGCGGTCATCATCTCGACCCCGCAGGATCTCTCCTTGATCGACGCGCGGCGCGGCCTTGCCATGTTCAAGAAGGTCAACGTGCCCGTGCTCGGCATCGTCGAGAACATGAGCTATTTCCAGTGCCCGCATTGCGGCACCCGGTCGGACATTTTCGGTCATGGCGGGGCGCGGCACGAGGCCGAGCGGCTGGGTGTGCCGTTTTTGGGGGAGATCCCGCTGCACATGTCGATTCGCACCACCTCGGACTCCGGTAACCCTGTGGTGGCAAGCGAGCCGGACGGTCCGCACGCCGCCATCTACCGCGAAATCGGTACCAAGGTCCGCGACCAGCTTCAGGGCGCAAATGCTGCCGCCTGAGGGCCTTATTCTGCTTGCCTGAGACTTTCGTTTAATCAGTGCAGTCATGCCTTTGTCGCGTTTTCGTTAGCCAACTTCCATGTTAAAGCGCCCCCGCCAGAGCGCCCCGGATGATGTGGAATTCGCCCCGCCGGAGGATCGCTCGCGGAAATTGGGAAACGCCCCCGCCTTTAAGGAGATGCCTGAATGAAGCGTCGTGATTTTTTGAAAGTTTCAGCGGCCGGTGCTGCCGCGACCGCCGTTGCCTCGCCGGCGATCGCGCAATCCTCGCCTGAAATCAAATGGCGCTTGACGTCGAGCTTCCCGAAGTCGCTCGACACGATTTACGGCGGTGCTGACCAGCTGTCGAAATATGTCGCCGAAATGACCGACAACAAATTCCAGATCCAGGTCTTCGCCGCGGGCGAGGTCGTTCCCGGTCTGCAGGCGCTCGACGCCACCTCCAACGGCACGGTCGAGATGTGCCACACCGTCTCCTATTATTACGTCGGCAAGGATCCGACCTTTGCGATCTATGCGTCGGTCCCGTTCGGCCTGAACGCACGCCAGCAGAACTCCTGGTGGTCGCAGGGTGGCGGTGGGGAACTCGGCAACGAGTTCTTCAAGAAGTTCGGCGTGATCGGTTTCCCTTGCGGCAACACCGGCACCCAGATGGGCGGCTGGTTCCGCAAGGAGATCAAGACGGTCGCCGATCTGTCGGGCCTCAAATTCCGCATCGGCGGTATCGCCGGTCAGGTGTTGCAGAAGGTCGGCGTCGTGCCGCAGCAGATCGCCGGCGGCGACATCTACCCGGCGCTGGAAAAGGGCACTATCGACGCCGCCGAGTGGGTCGGTCCTTATGACGACGAAAAGCTCGGCTTCCAGAAGGTCGCGAAGTTCTATTATTACCCCGGCTTCTGGGAAGGCGGCCCGATGGTCCACGCCTTCACCAATCTGGAGAAGTGGAATTCGCTGCCGAAGAACTATCAGGCGATCCTCACCAACGCTGCGGCGCATGCCAACGGCTGGATGAACGAACGCTATGACATGCTCAATCCGGCAGCCTTGAAGCGTCTGGTCGCCGGCGGCACCCAGCTCCGTCCCTTCACCAACGAAGTGTTGGAAGCCTGCCTGAAGGCGACCAACGAGCTGTGGGCCGAACTGTCGGCCAAGAATGCCGACTTCAAGAAGACGATCGATTCGATGCAGGCCTACCGCTCCGACCAGTATCTGTGGTGGCAGGTTGCCGAATACACCTTCGACAGCTTCATGATCCGCTCGCGCACGCGCGGCTGATACATAGCGTTTTCGAGCGAAGTGGATCCCGGTTCGCGTCAAGAAAACGCGTCAAAACAAAAGTGAGACCCCTGGGTCTGATGTAATCAGGACCAGGGGCCTCATCCTAAGTCGCACAAGCAAGCCCGGTCTCCGCGAGGAGGCCGGGCTTTTTGCGTTACGCCCTGCAGTTCGGGATGGAAATCGGGAACCGGATGTTCCATGGTGCCGCCAAAGCCTCGGCAAGAAGGCTATCGGACACACATCCACAAGGGCAGGATTACATGAAAAGAAGAGATTTTCTCAAGGTCACAGGTATTGGCGCCGCAGGTGCCGCAACTCTGGCGGCGCCCGCGATCGCGCAATCGATGCCGGAAATCAAATGGCGGCTGACGGCGAGCTGGCCGAAATCGCTCGACACGCTGTGGGGCGGGGTCGAGGTGATGGCCAAGCAGGTTGCCGAAGCCACCGACAACAAATTCCAGCTCCAGACTTTTGCCGGCGGTGAAATCGTTCCGGGTCTACAAGTCCTCGATGCCGTGCAGAACGGTACCGTCGAGATGGGACATACCGCGTCCTACTATTACTTCGGCAAGGACCCGACATTTGCGTTCGGCACGGCGGTGCCGTTCGGACCCAACCAGCGCCTCAACCAGGCCTGGTACATGCAGGGCGGCGGCAGGGAGCTGCTGAACGAGTTCTACAAGAGCTATAATGTCACGTCGTTTCTGGCCGGCAATACCGGCTGCCAGATGGGCGGCTGGTTCCGCAAGGAGATCAACACCGTCGACGACCTGAAGGGACTGAAGATGCGCATCGGCGGCTTTGCCGGCCGCGTCATGCAGAAACTGGGCGTCGTGCCGCAGCAGCTGGCCGGCGGCGACATCTATCCCGCGCTCGAAAAAGGCACGATCGACGCGGCGGAATGGGTCGGCCCCTATGACGACGAGAAGCTCGGCTTCAACAAGGTCGCCCCGCATTATTACTATCCCGGTTGGTGGGAAGGCGGTCCGATGCTGCTCGGCATCGTCAATCTGGAAAAGTGGAACACGCTGCCGAAATACTATCAAACCGTGCTCGAGCTGGCAGGGCAGTCCGCCAACAGCTGGATGATGGCGAAGTACGATCAGCTCAATCCGCCGTCACTCAAAAAGCTGCTCGCCGGTGGCACCAAGCTGCATAGCTTCTCGCCGCCGATCATGCAGGCCTGCCTGAAGGCGACCAAGGAGATTTATGCCGAGACGTCGGCGACCAACCCGAACTTCAAGAAGGTGCTGGACTCGCTGAACGGCTTCACCAGCAACGGCTACCAGTGGTTCCAGGTCGCCGAACTCGGCTACGACAGCTTCATGGCGCGCAACCCGCAGGGCTGATCGCCAAACAAGCAGCAGCTTTGACAAACAAAAACCCCGGAGCGAAAGCTCCGGGGTTTTTCGTTACAGGAATCTTGGCAGGGATCTCGGCGGGAAGCGCGCCCGCTATTGTTTAGGCTGGCCGAAATCCAGTGGTGGCAACTCGATCTGCGGCACCTCGATCCTGACCTTGCTGAGATCGACGTCGAGCGGCTTGTCGAGGAACACGGTCACCACGATCGGGAAAGCGATCACGATCGCCACCATGATCGCCTGCAGGCCGATCCAGGGCAGGGCACCCCAGTAGATGTCGGAGCTCTTTACTTCCTTGGGCGCGACGCCGCGCAAATAGAACAGCGCAAATCCGAACGGCGGATGCAGGAACGACGTCTGCATGTTGACACACAGCATGACGCCGAACCAGATCAGCGCCGCATCGGGCCCCACGACCGGCGCCAATACCTTCTGCGCGATCGGCGCCACCATCGGCAGGATGATGAAGGCGATCTCGAAGAAGTCGAGGAAGAACGCCAGGAAGAAGATGAAGAGGTTGATGAAGATCAGGAAGCCCCAGACGCCGCCGGGGATCGAGGTCAGATGATGCTCGAGCCAGACGCCGCCGGAGACGCCGAGGAACACCACCGAGAAGCAGGTCGAGCCGATCAGGATGAACACCACCATGGTGGAGAGGCGCATCGTCGACTCGTAGCCCTGCTTGATCAGGCCGCGCAGGTCGGGGATACGGACGGCTTCGAGGCAGAGCCAGACGACGGCGAGATAGACCACCGCGAAGGTGAGTTTCAATACCTTGCCTTCACCGAGCAGCATGCCGATGATTACGGCGACACCGGTGGCGGCGATGCCGATGAGGAGCATCTTGTGCCCCTTGTTGCTCAGATCCTTGTGGTGGATCGCGGCGAGCACGATGGCGCCGATGGCGCCCATCGCGCCGGCTTCGGTCGGCGTTGCGAGGCCGAGCATCATGGTACCCAGCACCACGAAGATCAGAACGGCCGACGGTATGATGCCCATCAGGCATTTCTTCCAGAGCGGCCAACCCGTCAGCGTGAGCGCGTCTCTCGGAACCGGAGGGACGTGATCCGGTTTGATGAGGCCGAGCATGAACGTATAGCCGGCGAACAGGGCGATCTGGAGGATTGATGGCCCCCAGGCGCCGAGATACATGTCGCCGACCGACTTGCCGAGCTGGTCGGCCATCACGATCAGCACCAGCGAGGGCGGCACCAATTGGGTGATCGTGCCGGACGCGGCGAGCACGCCGGTGATGTAGCGAATGTTGTAGCCGTAGCGCATCATCACCGGCATCGAGATCAGCGCCATGGCGATGACCTGCGCCGCCACCGTGCCGGTGATCGCGCCGAGGATGAAGCCGACGATGATGACGGAATAGCCGAGGCCGCCGCGGATCGGTCCGAACAGCTGGCCCATCGAGTCCAGCATGTCTTCCGCAAGCCCGCACCGTTCCAGGATCGAGCCCATGAAGGTGAAGAACGGGATCGCCAGCAGCAATTCGTTGGAGAGCACGCTGCCGAAGATGCGGCCCGGAATGGCCTGCAGGAAGTTCATGTCGAAGAAGCCGAGATAGATCGACAGGAAGCCGAACGACAGCCCGAGCGCGGCCAGCGTGAAGGCCACCGGGAAGCCGATCAGCATGGCCAGAATCAAGCCGCCGAACATCAGCGGCGGCATCATTTCCAGCGTAATCATTGCACCGGCCTCTCGTATTTGGCGTCGATCATCACATAGCCCTTCAACGCCGCGATACGCTTGATCACTTCGGAGAGTCCTTGCAGAGCGAGAAAAACGAAGCCCACGGGAACGACGGCCTTGATCGGCCAGCGCACCAGGCCGCCGGCATTGCTCGAAATCTCGCTGACGGCGTAGGATTGCATGAAGAAAGGCCACGACAGATAGGCCAGCAGCAGGCAGGACGGGATCAGGAAAAACAGCGTTCCGATCATGTCGAGCCAGAGCTGTCCGCGCTCGGACAGCATGAGATAAAGAAGTTCGACGCGAACATGCTCGTTCTTCTTGAAGGTATAGGAGGCGCCGAACATCACGAAGACGGCGAACATGTACCACTGCAATTCGAGCCAGCTGTTGGAGCTGTAGCCGAACGCGTAGCGGATCATCGCGTTGGCGGCGCTGACCACGCAGGCGGCGAGCACGAGCCAATTGCAGATGCCGCCCAGTTGTTCGTTGATCCAGTCGATGCCGTTACTGATTGCCAACAATGGACGCATTACGTTCTCCTCGGGCACGTCATCGACATGCGCCGGATTTCTTCATTGATATTGCGTCGCCACCCCGCGTCAGGCGCGCAGAGCCGCTGCCGCGCGGCAAACGCGCAGCTTCGTTCCGGCGCGAAAAACGCGCAGGATCGCAGCTCATTCGCTGGAGCGATTGCAACGATAGTCCTCCCCCGTTCGCACGCTTCCGCCGTCTTGGCTGTTCCATTGGGAAACAGCGGCCCATCCGGCCGTGCTGGCGTAAAGCAGCCGCACCATTTCAGTGCGTTGCAGCGGCGTCAATCGGAAAATGGACAAATTGACGCGGGCTATCAGTTGCGCGGGGAGGACGCGCTTCGTTGCGCCGGACGGCTGAAATACACGCTGAAATTTCAACCGCCGGTGACGCTCATGTGGCGGCTGACGCTTGGGCGGTTATGGCGGCGGTCGATGATGAAGTCGTGGCCCTTCGGCTTCAGGCCTATGGCGCGATCGATCGCGGCGGAGAGCAGGTCGTTGTCGGCAGATGCCCGCAAGGGTTTGCGCAAATCGGAGGCATCCTCGTGACCGAGGCAGGTGTGCAGCGTGCCGGTGCAGGTGATCCGTACCCGGTTACAGGACTCGCAGAAATTATGGGTCATCGGCGTGATGAAGCCGAGCTTGCCTCCGGTCTCGCTGACGCGGACATAGCGGGCAGGGCCGCCGGTGTCGTCGTCGAGGTCATCAAGCGTGTAGTGCTGGGCGAGACGCGCGCGCAACAATGACAGCGGCACGTACTGATCGATCCGGCCTTCGCCGATATCGCCCATCGGCATCACTTCGATCAGCGTCAGCGCCATGCCCTTGTCGTGCGCCCATTGCATCAGCGAGGGGATCTCCTCCTCGTTCATGTTCTTGAGCGCCACCGCGTTGATCTTCACCGCAAGGCCCGCCGCGCGCGCCGCTTCAATGCCGGCGAGCACCTTGTCGATGTCGCCCCAGCGCGTGATGGCGCGGAATTTGGCGGGATCGAGCGTGTCCAGCGAGACGTTGATCCGGCGCACGCCGGCGTCGCGCAACTCGCCGGCAAAGCGCGCCAGCTGCGAGCCATTGGTGGTCAGCGTCAACTCATCGAGCGCGCCGCTCGAAAGATGCCGCGACAGCGAGCGCACCAGCGACATCACGTTGCGCCGGACCAGCGGTTCGCCGCCGGTGAGACGGATTTTGCGCACGCCCTTGGCGACGAAGGCCGAGCACAGCCGGTCGAGTTCTTCCAGCGTCAGCAAATCGGCCTTCGGCAGGAACGTCATGTCCTCGGACATGCAATAGAAGCAGCGCAGGTCGCAGCGATCGGTGACGGAGACCCGCAGATAGCGGATGCTCCGCCCGAACGGATCGGTCATCGGAGAGAACAGCTGATCGGGAGAAGTCGACAATCCGCTCATCCAAACTGCCTTGCAAACCCTGCCTGCGCGCCGCGTGCGGCGGAACCGCCGCAACGTCTGTCGCCCATCATTCTATAGCGCTTTCGAGCGACGTGGATACCGGTTGGCGTGAAGAAAGCGCGTCAAAACGAAAGACTTATATCCCGGTTCTGATCTTCAATCAGAGCCGGGATATAGGCACGAAGCAGGACGGCTACAATCCGCAGCTTTCGGGTGCGGTGCCGATCAGCGGGCCGGCTGCGCCGCCGGCGTGGCGGGGCTCGGGGACGGCGAGGCGGCGGCGGGCGCGGCTGCCGCAGGCTTCGGCTTTTTCTTCGGCCGCATCGGTTTTTTGCGCGGCGGCGGCCCCGCGGGCTTCAGCTCGGCGACCACGGGATTGGGATCGATCGTGGTGGAGGCCGGCGTTACGTAGTCGCCGGGGTCGCGAATCACCTGAACGGGAACCGTGACCGGCTGGAACCTCGGCATCGCGAAGGTGACCGTAAAGCCGGAATCGGGGGCGGCGACCGCAACCGAGCAGGGGGTCTTGCAGCCCGGTCCGACCGAGGTGGTGGCATCCGCCCCTGGTGGCACCGACTCCAGCTGGACCTGGATCGGCGGCGGCGTCGGCTTGAAGGAATCCATGGAAAACGAGGAACAGCCGGCCAGAGAGGCTCCCGCGACGGCAATCGCGAACACACGACCTATGATCATCACTCACCTGCGGCGATCAGCCACAATCCCCGATCCGGACCATAGGAGCGTGAGAAGAGGGCCGCAACCGCGGCGTGCAGATTCGCTAAAGGATGGTTAATGTCGCTCCGTAGCGATTCGGATATGATATATAAATCAGCATGTTAGGAGGCCGTCGCGGCCCCGCTAAGACTGTTCACGGCCGCGGGCAGTTCGCGAAAATGGCCGATCAGCCGGTCCGGCTTCAACTCGGCAATCGGCACGTCGGTGTAGCCGAATTCGACCCCGATCACCGGAATGCCCGCGCGCCGGGCCACGCCGATATCGGGACCGGCATCGCCGACCATGATGGCGCCCTCGAGCTGCGTGCCGGCACGGGCCAGCGTCTGCTGCAGGATCACCGGATCGGGCTTTGAGACGCCAAAAGTGTCCGCGCCGCAGATCGCGGCGAACCGCTTGCTGAGGTCGAGCTTGTCGAGCAGCAGTTTCGAAAGCCATTCCAGCTTGTTGGTGCAGACCGCAAAGCGAAAGCCTTGTCCTTCCAGTTCATCCAGCGCCGCTTCCAGCCCCTCGAAGGGGCGTGATTCATCGGCGATGTGGGCGGCGTAATATTCGACGAAATCCCTGGTCAGGCGGTTGACGTCGTCCACGCTCATGGTGCGGCCCTCGAGTTCGAGGCCGCGCTCGATCAGCTTGCGCGCGCCGGCGCCGATCATGTTGCGCGCGCGGGCGAGCGGCACGGGGGCGAGGCCCTCGCGATGAAGCACGAAATTGAGCGCGCTGATCAGATCCGGTGCGGTATCGACCAGCGTGCCGTCGAGATCGAATACGAGGGTGCGGGGAGGTGTCATTTGGCATTCGCTACCGGCCCGGGCGTGATGATGCAAGGGCTCGATAGGCCCGATTTGGCCTCGTTAGCGCTATTCCTTCCGCCCAAACGACGCTAGATATGCGCCGCCAGACCGGCGGATTTTCAAAGGGCATATCCACGTGGACATGGACGCATTGAAACGGCAGGCGGCGGCGCGCGCGCTGGAGCATGTACAGGACGGCATGAAGCTCGGGCTTGGCACCGGCTCGACCGCCAAGCACTTCGTCGAACTGCTCGGCGAGAAGGTCGCGAAGGGCATGCGCGTGATCGGCGTGCCGACCTCCGAGGCGACCCGCGCGCAGGCGCAGGCCTGCGGCGTGCCGCTGACCACGCTCGACGAGATCGACCACCTCGATCTCACCGTCGACGGCGCCGACGAGTGCGACGGCGCGCTCAATCTCATCAAGGGCGGCGGCGGTGCGCTGCTACGGGAGAAGATCGTGGCGGCCGCCTCCGATCGCATGATCGTGATCGCCGACGACAGCAAATGGGTCGATGTTCTCGGCCGCTTCCCCCTGCCTGTCGAGGTGATCCCGTTCGGGCTCGCCGCAACGCAGCGGGCGATCGTGTCAGCATTTGCGCAAAGCGGCGTTTCCGGGCAAATGGAGGTCCGGAAGGCCAAAGACGGCCACGTTTTTGTCACCGATGGCGGCCACTGGATTGTGGATGCCCATCTTGGGAAAATACCGGATGCGCCGCGTCTGGCAGGCTTGTTGAGCGTGATTCCGGGCGTCGTCGAACACGGTCTGTTCATTGGCCTGGCCCGCACGGCCGTGCTGGCCGGCGCACAGGGAATTCGCGTAGTTGAACGGCGATAGCGCCGAATCTTTGAGGAGAATTGGAATGAAGAGTCTTTCCGGAAGTTTGTCGGCTGCGGGTCTCGCGGTGGCGCTGGCGCTGATCGGAGCGCCAGCCATGGCGCAGCAGAAAAATGCCCCTGCGCCCACCCTGGCCATACCCGGCAAGCCCGCGTCGCCTGGCGCCATCGCCGCGGCCAAGGAAATCCTGAACATGAAGAACGCGAGCGCGATGTATTCCAACGCCGTTCCGGGCCTCGTCGATAAGACCAAGAACGTGCTGCTCGGCGCCAACCTCAATTATCAGAAGGACCTCAACGAGGTCGCCGTGATCGTCGCCAAGAATCTGGCCGGCCGCGAGAAGGAAATCGGCGACGGCATGGCGCAGATCTACGCCAACGAGTTCACCGAGCAGGAATTGAAGGATCTGGCGACGTTCTACAAATCGCCGCTCGGCCAGAAATTGATCCTGAACGAGCCGAAGGCGATCTCGGGCAGCATGGCCTATATGAACGAGTGGGCGCAGTCCTTTGCCGAGGTGATCAACGGCCAGTTCCGCACCGAGATGAGGAAGCGCGGCAAGGAAATCTGATCTTCGGTTACCTCGCCCCGCTTGCGGGGAGAGGTCGGCGCGCAGCGCCGGGTGAGGGGGTACAGGTCTCAACGCGCATGTTGCTCGTGGAGGGAGCCCCTCACCCCAACCCTCTAAGAGCGAGCTTTGCTCGTCTAGACCCCGCAAGCGGGGCGAGGGGGAATTGACAGGGGCTGACCATGGCTGAATACGACGTCGATCTGTTTGTCATCGGTGGTGGTTCGGGCGGCGTCCGCGCCGCGCGCATCGCGGCCGGCTACGGCGCCAAGGTGATGGTCGCCGAAGAATACCGGATGGGCGGCACCTGCGTGATCCGCGGCTGCGTGCCGAAAAAACTGTTCGTGATCGGCTCGCATGTCCGTCACGAGATCGAGGACGCCGCCGGCTTCGGCTGGACCATCCCGGAAGTTTCCTTCGACTGGCCCACTTTGGTCGCCAACAAGGACAGGGAGATCGCCCGGCTCGAGGGCATCTACACGACCAATGTCGAGAAGACAGGCGCGCAGGTGGTGAAGGCCCGCGCGGTGCTCGAAGATGCCCACACGCTGCGCCTGTCCGACGGCAAGCGCGTCACCGCGCAAACCATTCTGATCGCGACCGGCGGCCGGCCCAACCACGGCGCCGAGATTCCCGGCATCGAGCACGTGATCTCCTCGGACGAGGCGTTCCACCTCACTGAGTTGCCAAAGCGCATCGTGATCCAGGGCGGCGGCTATATCGCGCTGGAATTCGCCGGCATCTTCAAAGGCTACGGCGCCGACGTCACCGTAATCTATCGCGGCGACAACATCCTTCGGGGTTTCGACGAAGACGTGCGCAAGCATGTGCGCGCGGAGATGGAGAAGCAGGGCATCAACATCATCACCGGCTGCACCATCGCGAAAATCGAAAAACACGGCAAGGAATTCACCACGCACCTCTCCAGCGGATCGAGCATCGCCTCGGACCAGGTGATGTTCGCGATCGGCCGCCATCCCAACGTCGCCAATCTCGGGCTGGAGACGGCGGGTGTCGCGATCAATCCGAAGAACGGCGGCATCGCCGTCGACGCCTGGTCGAAAACGTCGACGCCGAACATCTACGCCATCGGCGACGTCACCCACCGTATCAACCTGACGCCGGTCGCGATCCGTGAGGGCCATGCCTTCGCCGACACCGTGTTCGGCAAGCGCCCGGTGCAAGTCGATCACGCCACGATTCCGACCGCGGTGTTCTCGCAGCCCGAAGTCGGCACCGTGGGCCTCACCGAAGCCGAAGCCCGCGCGCAGTTCAGCCACGTCGATATCTACAAGACCGATTTCCGGCCCATTAAAGCGACGATGTCCGGCCGCGACACCCGCGTCCTGATGAAGCTCGTGGTCGACGGCACGAGCGACCGCGTGCTCGGCTGCCACATCGTCGGCGAAGCCGCTGCCGAGATCACGCAGGCCGTCGGCATCGCCGTGAAGATGAAAGCAACCAAGGCCGATTTCGACGCCACCATCGCGCTGCACCCGACCGCGGCCGAAGAACTCGTGACGATGCGGACGCCGACGGCGCGCTATGTGCGGGAAGCGGCGGCGGAGTAGGGCGCGCGTAGCCCGGACGAGCGCGCATGATCCGGCCAGCGGCCCGCGCGCCCCGAGAACGATGCTATCGACGAGATATCAGCTACTTGCAGCGGCATTGCTTCACTGCCGCTCAGTATCGGGGTCGATAGTCGCCGCGCCGCTGCAGTGCGAAAGCGTAGTGGGGATTGATCCCGCAATAGGCGTCGGTACCGTTGGCGGTGGCCATGCATTGGGCGTAGCTGGAGAATTGGCAATTGCCCGGATAGCCCCATACGCGCCCTTGCAGGCAGTAGCTGCTCGGAACGCTCTCATAAGCCTGGGGACCGTAAAAACCTGGGCCATATGTCTGAGCCCGGGCTTGCCCGTCTGCCAGGGCGATAATCATCGTCAAGATCGTCAAAGCCAAAGTGCGCATTGGAGTTTCCTCGAAGTCGGCACAACACCGGTACACTTGGACCGCCGGCAATATTGATCCAGGTCAATGTATTCCCGATAGGTTCACACGTGAAGCGAGCGCGCGTCTGTCTTGTGTATTTCTTCCATCGAGCGATCCGCCCACCAGCGATACCCGGACGTGCCGAACCCCGGCATAGCCGGTGAGCTCGACCACCCTGGCGACCATGACGCGGTGCACCCCCTCCCGCCTGTTATTGACCGGCCGTGCCCGCCTCCAAGTAAGCAATGATCTTTGCCCGCTCGTCCGCCGATGCGAGACCGCCATACGGCTTCATGGTGTTGCCGGGCACGACCGCATCGGCGTTAGCCATGAAACGCTCGAGCTTGTCGGCGTCCCAGGCGAAGCCTGCCTCCTTCATGGCGCTGGAATAGCCGTAGCCCGGCAGCGACCCTGCCTTCCGCCCGATAATTTTGTGCAGATTTGGGCCCTGCCGGTTATCGCCCTCCTTGACCGTGTGGCAGGTCCGGCACGCATTGTTGAACGCCTGCTGGCCGGCCGCAGCATCCGCGCCTTGCGCCGGTGTTTGCGATGCGGCCGAGGACGACAACATCAGGCACGCCATCCCGCTCAGGGCCATGGCTGAAACCAGGCTTCGCATCGGCCGTCCTCCGTATTTCCCTGCCAACAAACGCGCGAGGCAGCGAAGGTTTCCCTGGCCGTGAAGCAATCGGCGGCTCATGAGGCGAAAGAACAGCGCGGCCTCGTGTAAGGTACTGCTTGACGATCGTAAGGTACCTTACATGTCGCTCATGATCCGCTCGTTGCGGGACAAGGCTCTCGAACGTTTTTTCGCGACCGGGGACGCGCGCCGGCTCAGCGTCCAGAATCCGAAACGGATTGCCAACATACTGAGGGCGCTCGATGACGCGTCGCGGCCAGAGGATATGAATTTGCCGGGATTCCGGTTTCATGCGCTGGTCGGCCGCGATCGGGCGGCGCTATGCGGTCAGCGCCAGCGGAAATTGGCGCATTACATTCGGTTGGACCGAAGGCGATGCCCTCGACGTCGATCTGGAGGACTACCATTGAGGATCAAGCCATGACCAAGAAGCTTCCGAAGCGTGGTTTGCCGCCGATGCATCCCGGCGAACTTCTTCGCGAGGAGATTTTGCCCGCTCTCGACCGGCCCAAGACAGAAATCGCCAGGCTGCTCGGCGTGTCGCGTCAGACGTTGTACGATCTCCTGAAGGAGAAGCCGCCGGTTACCCCGGTGATGGCGTTGCGGCTCGGGAAGTTGTGCGGCAACGGTCCAGATCTCTGGCTCAATCTGCAAAAGCGCTACGATTTGGATCAGGCCGAGCGGGAGCTTGGAGAGGACATCAAGAACATCCCGATGCTGGCCGTTGCCTGACCAGCGTGCGAGCTACTTCGTATCCCGCGACGACCTTCTCCGGAAAGCCAATGCCTCCGGGCCCCACATCCTGATCATCACGACCGCGCAGGAGGCGATGCCGACGAAGGCGAGCATGACGGTGAGGGCGATTTCCATGGTACGTGCATAAATGATTTGCGGGTGATTTGTCTTCCGTATCACTACGGTGTCATTGCGTTTCCCTGCATCGACGTTTCGGCGCTGACGGCCCACAATCCGCAATCTCATTCAAGTGTTCGGGGCGTTCATGCAGTCTTCCGGTCGAAACCGGCCCGCAAAGAAAGAACTCTGATTTCAGTAGCGGCCGCTATTTCGCCCGCACGGTGCGGCGCGAGGATGCGTCCGCGCGCTGGGCGCAATGGCTCAGCGATCCCCTGGGTGGTCGAGGCGCAACCTCCCGGGATTCCGCGGGAGCGAAGCGGCTGCTTTTTTGGGCAGCGCCTATTTCGTGCGCTTAACGCGCGGGCGGCTTGGAGGGATGCCTGTCGACGACGACGGAGTCGGGATGCGAGACGATGGTCATGAACCAGATCGAGCTGACGACCAGCGACAAGAACGTATTCCAGTAAACCCAATTCATTGGTGCTTCCAATCCATCTAGGGCTTCCGGGTCCGAACGCTGCTCAGGCTGTTCGCAACGAAGTCTTCGAGATGCGCCGGCACCGGAGCTCCCTCAATATCACAGCGGCACTGAATTTCCTCTGCGACATTTTTGGAGATGTCGGCGGTCCAGTGTTCGAGCGTGTTGAAGGCGTAGATTCCGACCGGGTTGTTGAAGCGCGCCAGCATCAGATCGTTGATCACGGTATCGAGATCGGGGCGCTCGATCGGATTCTGCAGCTGCAAATCCCTCGGACCGAACGTATCCATCACCAGATACAGCGTTTGATCGGCGCCATAGGGCACGGTTAACGGCAATCCAGTCATGGCCTGGGCACTCCGTGGAACGCTTATTCAAGTTTGAATCGAAGCGTTGGTTCCAGCGGCGAGCGCAGCACCTTCGTCTAATTTTTCGCTGACATGGTTGATGACAACGCCGATGCCCGGCCGGACGTCGGCTCAACGCCGGAAATGTGAGGCAGCAGGTTAGCCCGGCTGAGCAACGCGACATCCGGGTCTTGGTCCCCGCATATCGGGCTGCTCATGCGGGCTACTTGCTCGGGCCTGTCCGCCGATGCGTCGAGGCGAGGCCTCCCGTCAAGCAGACCGGGCCGGCCCTCAATGTCTTGTTGTTAGCCAATCTTGCGCGACGGGCCTTTTGTCCCTGCGCCGCCCAGAGCGCCGGTCAGCGCACCGGCCAACGCGTCGTTCGCGTTGCTGGCCTGCAAATGCGACACCGTAGCCAGAAGGCGCAGGGGATCCGTGCCGCCGCTGACGGACGCAAGCTCGTTCAGGTTCAGTTCGCGAATTTCGTTGGTCATCGTCCCGCTCCGTTGTGTCCGAAGGACGCGCGGTGATCGCGCGTCATGCAGGCACACTAGCCGTCGTTCTGAAAACCAACCGTGCGCTGAATCACACAGGGAAAGCCAGAGCAGCCAGTAGCCCGCATATCGCGGTGCTCATGCGGCTACTGTCGGCAGGTGGGTTCAGGAGACCAGCGACAGCAGGCGCTCTTCCTTGAACCGCTTGTAGGCGTCGATCGCCCGGTTCGCGAGCATCAGCTTTCGCGTTTCGCCGCGCCGGATCAGGGTCTCGACGGCATCCGTCAGGAAGCGCGCCGCGACTTCGGGATCGCCGAGTTCGGCGGTCCCCTCGAGATAATCCCAGGCGATCTGGATCGAATTTTCCATCAGCAATGGCAATGGTTCGGTCATGGAAATAAAACTCCCTAAGGCAACATCAGTTCCTCAAGGCGGCGGCAGCGTGGGGCATCCACGCCGCGCCGCGCCGGGTTACGGCCTCGGGCCGTAGCTGCTGACCTTGCCGTTGATGTCGAAGGTGAAGGTCAAGCCGAGGAACGACAATTGACCGCCGCGGGCGTCGATCACGTCGGGGTTCTTGGTGCCGGGCGTCCACTTCATGCCGCCGCTCGCGGCGTCGAGCTCGATTGCGTTGAGTTCGCGATTGTCGGTGTTCATGTCCAGTCTCCATTGATTGGTGGCAAAGCCACATGCGATGGTGATGGAAGAACCACAGCGGCCGGTCCGCCACCGTGACCGACGTCACAATGCCGGCCGCCCCGATGGCGCGCGGCTGCAAATCCATAAACTTCGATTCAATGCGCCGTTAAAGCGCTAAGGGAACCTTACGGCCCTGCCTTCAAGTTGGTGGTCTGACCCAACGGATGTCACCCGTGACGATGGATGCCCTTAAGCCAAAGGTGGTGCGCGAACCGCGCCGGCAACTGCACAAGCAGCCGGCCTGGATGACGGTGGATGATGGCCTCACCAACCGTGAATGCTTCGTGCTCGACGTATCGCCGGGCGGCGCAAGGATCGTGACCGATGTCGCGATCGACGTCAGGGACAAGTTCGGATTGGCGCTGGTGCGCGATCGCCCAAAGCACCAGTCCTGCGAAGTCGTCTGGCGCCGCGGCAAGACCTACGGCGTCAAGTTTTTGGGCGCCGGCAAAGCAGGGCCGGTCAACGACCTTTCTGCCGTAGAGCCTCATGCGCAGGCGGACCTGTTCGACACAACTCAGCGCGTGAAGGCGGAAGCCTGACCCGCCTTGCGGACCTTCGTCATTCCCCGATGCGCAATTACGCATCGGGGAATGACGAAGCTGATTTCCGGCCGAAGGTGCGAAATCTTGCCGCGCGCAAAACGAAGGCCCGACACTTTGGGTGCCGGGCCTCCGCGGCGCGTCGCTCTAGCGAGCGAGCCTATTTCTTCTTGGTGGCGCTGCCCGTGGTCTGCTGACCCGGCGCGTGTTCCGATGCGCCCGGTGCCGTCGATTTCTTGGCGGCCTTCATCTTGTGACCCGGCGCGTATTCCGACGCACCCGGAGCCGTTGATTTCTTGGCGCCCTGCATCTGATGGCCCGGTGAGCTATCCGATGCTCCAGGTGATTTGGTTCCGGATTGCGCAAAGGCGGACGAAGCCAACGCGAGCGACGCCGCGACGATCAGGGATTTCTTGAACATCGTGTTTCTCCTCCTGGCTATCGGCAATCAATGCGCGGTGCGCGCGCATGTTTCCACTTTTTCCCGAATGATTGTTTCAGGATGAACCGGCAAGGTTGATGAACGGATGTTTATCTCTCGCGCAAACGCTTCGCGTCTGTCGCAGTCCATGAGGACGGAGAACTCCTAAAAGCGTAGTCCGGATGGAATAGGCGGTGGGTTGTTGTGGAGCTGTGATGCTCATCACGTTCGCAGAACACTTCTGATTTGCAGAATCCATGTCAAGCCCTAAAATAAAAAATATTTCTGTTTACCGGAATACAAATCAGAGGCATATTCCCGCCATCCCGTCCTACTCAGAAGGGCGTCGGCCGTCGTCACGGACGTTGGACGGGTTGCGGTGGACGCTGGTTTGCGCTGAGACGACGGCGCGGACGGGCGTACGGCAAAACCGTGTGGTCCTGGCACCCGTTGCAGGCGTCAAGCTGTCGG
>NZ_JAFCMA010000039.1:0-62908 GCF_018130125.1 Bradyrhizobium sp. AUGA SZCCT0177
AAGAGGGCGCAGGGAAGACCGGGTGCGCGCTGCACCCGCGGTCTCGCGTGCGGTTTGCACAAAACAAAATGCACACGAGCATACAGGGCAGCGGAGAACACCCGGCCTTCCCTGCGCAATGGCTTTACGGCTTATGCCGTGATCTCCCCGGAGACGAGTTCTTGGTTGACTCCGTCGCTGCCGTTCAGCTCTCGCCTACCCGACAGCTTGACACCTGCAACGGGTGCCAGGACCACACGGTTTTGCCGTACGCTTATCCACGCCGTCGTCGAGGCGTAAACCAGCGTCCACCGCAACCCGCCCAACGTCCGTGACGACGGCCGACGCCCTTCTGAGTAGGACGGGATGAGCAAAGATATGCACCTGATTTGTCTTCTGGTAAACAGAAATATTTTTTATTTCGGGGCTTGACATGACTTCCGAATACCAGAAGTGATTTGCCCGTCGGGCTAGATGTTGTGGTCCGTAGCCCACCCGGGCCAAACCCGCTTTGACCGGCCCCCGCACCGGCCTATAATGGCGGCTGCCCCAGGGACTGCCCACGACGGACAGTTCCCCAAAAGGATCGCCATGCTTCACGTCTGCTCGCTCGCCGCCCTTCCCGAAACCGTCAAGGCCACCGGCGCCAGCCATATCCTCACCGTGATGGCCAATGTCGATCAGGTGCAGCGGCCGGCCTCGGTGCTCGAGGCCAACCATTTGCGCGTGTCGATGGACGACATCACCGAGGTGATGGACGGCTTTCTGGCGCCGTCGGACGCGCATATCGAGAAGGTGCTGAACTTTGTGCGGGGCTGGGACCGCAGCGCGCCGATGGTGGTGCATTGCTATGCCGGCATCAGCCGTTCGACCGCCAGCGCCTTTGCCGCCGCCTGCATGCTCAATCCGCACCGCGACGAGATTTCGATCGCCCGGCAGATCCGCGCCGCCTCGCCGATCGCCCAGCCCAACCGGCTGATCGTCAGCCTCGCCGACAAGGCGCTGGGGCGCGAGGGGCGGATGCTGCGGGCACTCGATGAGATGGGCCCAGGCAGCATGACCGTCGAGGGCCGCCCCTTCCGCGTGGACCTCGAATAGTCCTGCTCGAATAGCGTGCTAAAATGCCGCCCGGGGGCGATTTGAACTTTTTCCGGGCAGAGTTGCACTCACAGCATTGCGACGGGCCGCATAGAGGCGGTTAACGTTTCTGCGTGCCCGCCTGGAGGCCTGATGCTCGACGAGTTTGCAATTCTTCCGTTCCTGTTCGCCATTGTCGCCGTTATCGTTGCCGTCAAAGCGATGAACGAGATCGGGGACTTGCGAAGGCGGCTGGACAGGATGGAAGCCGCGGCGGCGCTCGCCAGGCCCGTCCCGCCACCGCTTCCCCACATGTTCGAGCAAGATACTGCGCCTGCCTCTCCGGGCGTCGCAGCCGAGCCGCCGCCGATTGTGCCCGTGGATCAATGGGTCCCTCCCGACTCATGGACGCCGGCTGAAGCAGCCGCCGGGACGACGGCTGACACGGCTGACGGCCCGCCCGCCGCGCCGCCGCCGCCCTTGCCGCAGCCCGATCGCGGCTTCGAGGAAACACTCGGCACCCGCTGGGTGGTGTGGATCGGCGGCCTGACGCTGGCGCTCGGCGGCTTCTTCATGGTGCGCTATTCGATCGAGGCCGGCCTGCTCGGCCCCGGAGTGCGGGTGCTGCTTGGCGGCCTGTTCGCGCTGGCGCTGCTCGCTGCCGGCGAATGGACCCGCCGCAAGGAAAGCATCTCCACGATCGAAGCGACGCCGATCGCCAACATCCCCGCGATCCTGACCGCCGCCGGCACGGCCGTGGCCTTTGCGACCGTCTACGCAGCCTATGCGCTGTACGGCTTCCTGGTGCCCGCCACCGCGTTCATCCTGCTTGGGCTGGTGGCGATGGGCACGCTGGCCGCGGCACTGCTGCACGGGCCGGCGCTGGCCGGGCTAGGCATCGTCGGAGCCTTCGTCACCCCCATGCTGGTCTCGTCGGGCAGGCCGGACTTCTGGGCGCTGTACGTCTATCTTGCGATCGTCACCGCGGCCGCGTTCGGTCTGGCGCGGGTGCGGATGTGGCGCTGGCTTGCGGTCACCACCATCGTGTTCTCGCTGCTATGGACGCTCCCCTGCCTGCAGTGCGGCCCGTCGATGGTCGCGCCGCATGTGTTCCATGTGATCGCCGGCTTCATCCTCGCCGCATTGCTTGTCGTGTGCGGCTTCATGTTCGGGCCTTCAGCGCAAGAAGGCGAGATCGAACCGATTTCGTCCGGCTCGCTCGCGGCCTATCTGCTCGGCGCGACCCTGATCGTGCTGAACAGTTCTCATGCCGACGTCGCGATGGTCGCGTTCGGCCTGCTGGTGGCCGGCAGCTTGTTTGTGGCATGGCGCACCGAAGCCGCGGTCGGCGCGGTCGGCGCCGCCGCCGGTCTCGTCTTCATCGTGTTCGCCGAATGGGCGATCCGCGCCAATCCTGACATGCTGGTGCTGCCCGGCGGGCCGATCGCGGGCATCGGGCCGAGCGCAACGGATGGTTCTGTTTCGCTGCACCTGATCTCGGCTGCGATCTTCGCCGCCGGATTTGGCGTCGCGGGATTCCTGGCGCAGGGCCGTTCGGCCAGCGCCGTCATCCCTGTGATCTGGTCGGCTACGGCCGTGTTCACGCCGCTCGCGCTATTGGTCGCGCTCTATGCCCGGATCGCGAATCTCGACCGCTCGATCCCGTTCGCGATCCTCGCGGTGATCCTTGCCGCCGCCTATGCTGCGGCGACCGAGATCCTGACCAAGCGCGAGGACCGCCCGGGCCTGCAGGCCTCGATCGCGCTGTTTGCGACCGGCGCGCTCGCAGCACTGGCGCTGGCACTGACGTTCGCGCTGGAAAAAGGCTGGCTCACGATCGCGCTGGCGCTGATGTCGGCAGGCACCGCCTGGATCTCGATGCAGCGCCCGATCCCGTTCCTGCGTTCGCTGGCCGCGATCCTCGCCGCCATCGTGGTGCTGCGGATCGGCTACGAACCGCGCATCGTAGGCCACGCCGTCGGCACCACGCCGATCTTCAACTGGCTGCTGTGGGGCTACGGCATTCCGGCGCTATCGTTCTGGGCCGGCAGCATCTTCCTGCGCCGCGGCGGCGACGACGCGCCGCTGCGCATCGTCGAATCCGCCGCCATCCTGTTCACGGTGCTGCTGGCGTTCATGGAAATCCGCCATGCCGTCAATAATGGCGACGTCTATCGCCCGAGCGCCGGCCTAGCCGAAGTCGCGCTGCAGGTCTGTGTCGCGCTGGCGATGGCGATCGGGCTGGAGCGCCTGCGCCTCCGCACTGGAAGTGTCGTTCACAATGCCGGCGCAATCCTGCTCACCGTCTTTGCGGGCCTGGCTTCCGTGTTCGGGCTGCTGGTGCTGGAGAACCCGATGCTATGGTCGATCGATGTCGGCGGCGCCGTCATCAACCTGCTGCTGCTCGGCTATGCCCTGCCCGCGGTGCTGGCGCTGCTGTTGTCCTATGCGGTGGCGGGGCGGCGTCCGGTCGAATACGCCAACACGATCGCGGCAGGCGCGCTCATTCTGGCGCTGGCCTATGTGACGTTTGAAATCCGCAGGATCTATCACGGTCCGGTCATGGCCATCGGCCCGACCACTGGCGCCGAGCAATACACCTACTCGATCGCCTATCTGGCGTTCGGCGTCGTCATGCTCGGGATCGGCATCCTCTTCAACTCGCAACGCGCGCGGCTGGCGTCAGCGGTCGTGATCGCGCTGACGATCCTGAAAGCCTTCCTGATCGACATGTCGACGCTGACCGGGGTCTATCGCGCGCTGTCCTTTATGTGCCTGGGCCTGGTGCTGGTGGCGATCGGCTGGCTGTATCAGCGGATCCTGTTCCGCAGGCGGGCGGCGGTAGCGCCTGCTGTGCCGACAGAAAGTTGATCGGTCACGGCGCGCACCGAACGGAGGAACTTGCTGATCGAAAATCAGGTGACGGATTCCGCCACGAGGCGGATCCTGAACACCGGCTTCTTGGATTCGTCCAGCATTTCCATCTGCCATTCGGCATTCTGCTTCATGCTGCGCGAAATGCTGCCGAGCAGGTTGCCGGACACCTTGGTCATCTCGGCCCAGGCGGCTTCGCGGCTTTCGAATTCGGAGCCCTGCTCGGATGCGCCAGCGTAGTGACCGTTGCTAATCCGGAAAAAATACAGCGGCATAGTTGATCTCATGTATGAGCCGCCCCCAGGCCGTCATTGGCCATCACGGTGGGGCTAGACTCGCTACCAAGACGTGAAAACGCCAGCCCGTATGACTACGGGCACACTTTCCCAACTTTGGGCTTCATTTCGCCGGAAATCACTCGGTGGAACGGCGCAGCTCCGGCGCGCTTTCGACCTTCGCCGGCTCGGCCTTTACCGGCTCGAGCTTCGCGGCCTCAACCGCCGGCGTCTCGACGCGAGCCGAGACCTCCGTGCGCGACGCGTCCGCCGAGCGTGTCTGCGCCGGCGCATGCAGCGAACGCGGCCGCGCGACCGAGCGGGCCATCAACATCTGCTGCGCGCCCTGGTGGCGGAAATCGCAATAGGCGAAGCCCATGCCCGACACCGATCCCCGGAAGGAGCGATCATCGCGCTTGTCGAGATTGAAGCACGGCTCGAACGGAAGACCCTTGATGGAAGCGCAAACCGCCTGGCCGCGGATCTGCAGCGTGTTGCCGGGCAGGCGCACATGGCGGGTCGGCCCCGCGCCGCTGAATTGAATGGATCCGGCCGCCCCGAGATCGTCGAGCACGCGGCCTGCGCCGCGGGTGCCGTCGAAACAGGTGAAGGCGAACACCTTGCCGCTCACAAACTTACGGGCCTCGTCGGCATTCATCATCCCGGCCAGCGCCGGTACCACCATCGCCCCGGCCGTAACGGCCCCCAACACCAAACGCGCAAGCATGCGGCAACTCCAACTTAACTGAGCGCGGGCACCCGCCTTGTTTGCGCATGACCCCCGCGCAAACGCTACGCGTTTGTCGCGACGGAAAACCGGTACCCCCGTTTTCCGGATCATGCAGGCCTCTTTACCCGCTGCTTACCATACGAACCGTGGCAACATTGGAGCAGCATGGTTGGTAAAGTCTGAACGCCGTTAGAGAATTTTTACCACGATTCGACCGCGGACCTCGCCGGCGAGGATTTTGGCGCCGGCGCCGATGACTTGGTCAAGGCCGATTTCATTAGTAATATCAGCTAGTTTGCCGTGATCCAAATCGCTGGCGAGGCGGCTCCAGGCAAGCTTGCGCTGCTCGATCGGGCACATCACGGAATCGATGCCGAGAAGGCACACTCCGCGCAAAATGAACGGCGCCACCGAAGACGGCAGGTCCATGCCCGCCGCAAGACCGCAGGCGGCGACGGCGCCGCCATATTTCGTCATCGAAAGGATGTTGGCGAGCGTGGTCGACCCGACGCTGTCGATGCCGCCGGCCCAGCGCTCCTTGGCCAGCGGTTTTGCGGGGCCTGACAGTTCGGCCCGGTCGATCACCTCGGCGGCGCCGAGACCTTTCAGATAATCGGCCTCCGACACCCGCCCGGTGGAGGCGATGACGTGATAGCCGAGTTTCGACAGCACGGCGGTCGCGACCGAACCGACGCCGCCCGCAGCTCCGGTGACGACGACGGGGCCGCTCTTGGGCGTCAGACCGTGCTTCTCCAGCGCCAGCACCGACAGCATCGCCGTGTAGCCGGCGGTGCCAATCGCCATCGCGTCGCGGGTAGAGATATTATCGGGCAGCCGCACCAGCCAGTCGCCCCTGACGCGGGCCTTCTCGGCGTAGCTGCCGAGATGGGTCTCGCCCATGCCCCAGCCGTTGCAGACCACCCTGTCGCCGGCCTTCCACTGCGGATGCGAAGATTGCTCGACGATCCCGGCGAAGTCGATGCCGGCGATCATCGGGAAGCGCCGCACCACCGGGGCCTTGCCGGTGAGGGCCAGACCGTCCTTGTAGTTCAGCGTCGACCATTCGACGCGGACGGTGACGTCGCCTTCCATCAATTCGGCTTCGTCGAACTGCGTCAGCGCTGATGTGGTGCCTTTTTCCGCCTTGTCGATCCTGATGGCCTTGAACGTTCCCACGGCAAACTCTCCCGAACTTTGTCAGTTGGGAGAGTGTTTAGAGCATGATCCGGAAAAGTGGAAACCGGTTTTCCCTCGGGACAAACGCGGAACGCGTTTGCCCGGAGATCATGCCACTTCGATGAGTATCAGGCGGGCTGCGCAACCGCCCGCGCGACCGGCTGTTCCACGATCGGCAAATTGATCAGCGCCGACAGCACGCCGAAGAAGATCGAGAGCCACCAAAGCGGCGTATACGACCCGAACTGCTCGAACACGATGCCGCCAAGCCATACTCCAAGGAAACCGCCTACCTGGTGGCTGACGAAGGCAAAACCATACAGCGTCGCAAACCAGCGGGTGCCGAACATGATCGCCACCAGCGCCGAGGTCGGCGGTACCGTCGAGAGCCAGGTCAGACCGGTGGCGGCGCCGAACATGATCGCCGAGAAAGTGGTGATCGGGAATGAAATGAACGCCAGGATGGTCAGTGCCCGGGCAAAATAGAGCATCGAGAGGATGTAGCGCTTCGGATATTTGTTCTGCAGCCAGCCGACGCTGAGCGAGCCGATGATGTTGAACAGGCCGATGGCGGCGACCACCCAGCCGCCGGTCTGCGCCGACACGCCGCGATCGGACAGATAGGCCGGCAGATGCACCGTGATGAAGGCGAGCTGGAAACCGCAGGTGAAGAAGCCGAGCACCAGCAATACGTAGGAGCGGTGGCCGAACGCTTCCGCCAGCGCGGTCTTGAACGATTGCTGGTCGGCGGCGGGAACGTTCGACGACGTTGCGGGCGGTGTCGCGATCGCCAGCGACAGCGGCACGATCAACAGCATCAGCAGGGCAAACACGGTCAGCGCCGGCTGCCAGCCGAAATTATCGATCAACGCAACGCCAAAGGGCGCGAACAGGAATTGCCCGAACGAGCCGGCGGCCGTGCCGGCGCCGAGCGCCAGGCCACGCTTCTCCGGCGGCAGCAATTTGCTGAACGCCGACAGCACCAGGTTGAACGAACAGCCGGAGAGCCCAAAGCCGATCAGGACGCCGGCGCCGAGATCGAGCGAGGCCGGCGTCGACGCGTAGCGCATCAAGAGCAGTCCGCCGGCGTAGAGCAGCGCGCCGATGACCATCACGCGCAGGATGCCGAAGCGGTCGGCGATCGCGCCTGCGATCGGCTGGCCCAAGCCCCACAACAGGTTCTGCAGCGCCAGCGCGAGGCCGAAGACGTCGCGGCCCCAGGTAAATTCCTTGCTCATGGGCTGGATGAAGAAACCAAGGCTCGACCGCGGCCCGAAACTCAACAGCGCGATCGCGCATCCGCAGATGATGATCACCAATGGCGTCCGCCAGCTGGCTTTGGCCGGGCGAAGATTGTCTGCGGTGACAGCCATGGGTTTCCTCGATGCTTGGCGCCGGGGCCGGAGGGGACCGGCCGGGTGCGCCGGGAGGAGTTAATGCATTCGCATGGAAATCCCAAGAGCGGCGGAGAAAATTTTTCCGCTGCAGGGCAGCCCTGCAAAATCGTCGAGTGCAATTTTGGGGGTGGGTTGGACGGGCGGGCGCAAAGGGAAATGATCACGTCGTCCCGGCGAAGGCCGGGACCCATACGCCGCGGCCCGCATTGTTGGAAAAGGAAGATAATGCTCAGCGCGTAAAACAATAACCGCCGGTGGCTATGGGTCCCGGCCTTCGCCGGGACGACAATCGCTACCTTCTGACGCTCGCCTGCTCGGCCGAGCTTTGCGCGGCTTCGGCGAGCTTGGCGGAAATTTGCGCCGTCTCCGCGGCGGTGCCCCAGCTTGGCGCGTCGCTGCCGTCGCCCCAGTTGCGGGGCCGGTAGAAGGTGTGCACGCCGGTCTTGTACATCTTCTTCATCTCGCTGACCCAGGACGGACGCACCCAATAGGCATGGTAGTGCGTCGACTTGTCGACCTCGGGCAGCCAGAGCTGGCCGTCCAGCATCGCCTTTGCGATCCGTTGCGCGCGATCCCACATGTCGGGCTCTTTGACGACGTCCTTGTTGTTGTCGCAGGCGAAGGTGAACTGGCAGGCCAGATGGCGGTGCTTGTTCTGGTAGACCACGCCGCACACCGTATCCGGATATTTGCCGGAGAAGGCGCGGTTCAACACCACTTGCGCCACCGCGATCTGGCCGCGCACCGCTTCGCCGCGGGCTTCGAAATAGACAACTTCGGTCAGGCATTTTTCCGACTTGGCGCGCGACTTGTCGTCAAACAAGCCGAGCCGCTCGGCCGGGGTCTTGGCGCGCTGGTTGTCGGAATTGACCTCGCCCTTCGGCGCGACGCTGACGCCCATCTCGCCGGCCTTGACCGGGCCGTCGGCATCGACCGGCAGCGAGGCCATGATCTTCATGTCGGGATCGGCAACTACCGCGCTCGGCAGCATGACGATCGGCTCTTCGCCCGGCCGCCAGCGCTCCATGGTTTCGGGCGCGCCGAGCGACGAGCCAAAAAACAGGCTCGAGGTCTTGAAGGAGAAATTGTCGCGCGGCGGCGCGGGCGCGAGCGCCACTTCCGGTGCTGCCGAGACGTCCTTTGGCTTAACGAGCGGCTTGTCGTCGAACGGCTTGGCTTCGAGCGACATCGACACATCGAATTGCGGCAGCGGCGGCGCGCGCAGCGCGGCCTGAAGTTCGGGATCGAGCGGCGCGGGCTCACCTGAAGGCGGCGTGGCAGCGGTCTTTTGGCCTTTGACGGAAGCGTTTGAGGACGAGGGATCTTCGATGGCCGGCGCGCTGCCGGCGGGGATTGAGCTCTCCGCAGGCGTGGACGGCGCGATGACAAGGCGATCGCCCTTCATGGTGCGATCGACCTTGGGGAAATCGGCGGCATGATAACGCGGCGGCGGGGCGATGATCGGGTTGCGCGTCACTGCACCGGTGATGTCGATGCCTTGATTGTCGAGACTGGTGAGCCGAAAGGTTGCGGTCTGCGGCGAAGCGGTTCCGATCGGACGGCCGAAGCTGAAGGTCGCGACGTGGATATTGCCGGCGGTGGAGAACACACGCTTCTGCCAGCGTTCGGCGACGCCCGGCTGCCGGGCCAGCAGTGACGCGATATCCTGATATCCGATCTCGGTCGGCATCAATGCGAAGATGCAAAGACCGAGACCGAAGGACGCGAACCGCGCGCCCTTCGGCTGGTTACGCAACACATTCATCGATACGCTCTACGCAACGCTTACAAAAAACGACCGAACTCAGTACATCCGTGCAATTCGATCTTTATTGTTGGTATCGAATTTAGGTTGCCGGGGAGTTAATCGGCGTGGCCTGCGTGCACCACGCAAGATATTGCGCGCATTTGCTGTCGCGCTCGAGAAAGCTTGGTAAACGGGAGCGCGATGAAAGTGGTAAACATCCCGTCAACGAAGATGATGAAGAAAATGTTGCGGGTTCCCGTGTCACTACGGGTGATGCGATTCCACCCCATGCATTGCGATGGAAGTCGGAGAACCGTAGTTTCCACGTCATTGCGAGGAGCGAAGCGACGAAGCAATCCATCCATCCGTTATGCCGCGCTATGGATTGCTTCGCTGCGCTCGCAATGACACGGGCCCAAAAACGTGGATGCCCGGGACAAGCCCGGGCATGACGACGATTTTCCGATTGTTAGCGCAGAGAAGAACTAAGCCTGGCTCGCGACCGTCTTGCCGAGCGCGGCTTGCGCCGCGGCGAGCCGCGCGATCGGCACGCGATAGGGCGAGCACGAGACGTAGTCGAGGCCGATCTCGTGGCAGAACGCCACCGAGGCGGGATCGCCGCCATGCTCGCCGCAAATCCCGACCTTGAGATCGGGCCGCGTCTTGCGGCCGCGCGCGACGCCGATCTTGACGAGTTCGCCGACGCCATCGCGGTCGACCGAGATGAACGGATCGATCTCGAGGATGCCCTTCGCCACATAGGTGCCAAGGAAGCTCGCGGCGTCGTCGCGGCTGATGCCGTAGGTGGTCTGCGTCAAATCGTTGGTGCCGAAGGAGAAGAACTCGGCGGTGTTCGCGATGTCGCCGGCCATCAGGCACGCGCGCGGCAACTCGATCATGGTGCCGACCTGATAGCTAAGTTTCTTGCCGGTCTCCTTCATCACCGACTGCGCGGTGGCGTCGATGCGCGCCTTGACCAGGTCGAACTCCGCCTTGGTCGCGATCAGCGGCACCATCACCTCGAGGCCGACGGCCTTGCTGGTGCGCTTTTCGGCCTCGACCGCGGCTTCGAAGATCGCGCGCGCCTGCATCTCGGCAATTTCAGGATAGGCGATCGCAAGGCGGCAGCCGCGGAAGCCCAGCATCGGGTTGAACTCGGCAAGATCGCGGGCGCGATCGGCGAGCTTGCGCGGATCGGTGTTCATCGCACGCGCGACTTCCTCGATCTCGGCCTGGGTGTGCGGCAGGAACTCGTGCAAGGGCGGATCGAGCAGACGGATCGTGACGGGAAGCCCCTTCATGATCTCGAACAGCTCGACGAAATCCGCGCGCTGCATCGGCAGCAGCTTCGACAGCGCCGCGCGGCGCGACTGCTCGTCCTCGGAAAGGATCATCTCTCGCACGGTGCGGATGCGGGTTTCCTCGAAGAACATGTGCTCGGTACGGCAAAGGCCGATGCCCTCGCCGCCGAACTTGATCGCGGTGCGCGCGTCTTCCGGCGTGTCGGCGTTGACGCGAACGCCGAGCTTGCGAACGGCGTCGGCCCAGCCCATCAGCGTGCCGAATTCGCCCGACAGTTTCGGCTCGATCATCGGCATCCGTCCGGCCAGCACCTGGCCGACCGATCCGTCGATGGTGATGACGTCGCCGGTCTTGAAGGTGCGGGTGCCGATGCTCATGGTGCCGCGGCCGTAATCGACGCGGATGGTGCCGCAGCCGGAGACGCAGGGCTTGCCCATGCCGCGCGCGACCACGGCGGCGTGCGAGGTCATGCCGCCACGGGTGGTGAGAATGCCTTCAGCGGCGTGCATGCCGTGAATGTCTTCCGGGCTGGTCTCGACCCGCACCAGAATGACCTTGCGGCCATCGGCCTGCAGTTTCGCAGCTTCATCGGACGAGAACACGATTTCGCCGGAGGCGGCGCCCGGCGAAGCCGGCAGGCCGGTCGCGATGACGTCGCGCTTGGCGGCGGGATCGATCGTCGGATGCAGCAACTGGTCGAGCGAGGCGGGATCGATCCGCATCACCGCGTCCTTTTTCGAGATCAGTCCTTCATTGGCGAGCTCGACCGCAATCCGCAGCGCCGCCTTGGCGGTGCGCTTGCCGCCGCGGGTCTGCAGCATCCACAACTTGCCCTGCTCGACCGTGAACTCCATGTCCTGCATGTCGCGGTAGTGCTTTTCGAGCAGCGTGTAGATCCGCGTCAGCTCCTTGAACGCGTCGGGCATCGCGACTTCCATCGACGCCTTGTCGGAGCCGGATTCCTGGCGCGCAAATTCGGTGATGTCCTGCGGCGTGCGGATGCCCGCCACCACGTCTTCGCCCTGCGCGTTGATCAGGAATTCGCCGTACAGCTTGCTCTCGCCGGTCGACGGGTTGCGCGTGAACGCAACGCCGGTCGCCGAGGTCTCGCCCATATTGCCGAACACCATGGCCTGGATATTGACCGCGGTGCCCCAGGATTCAGGAATGTCGTGCAGGCGGCGGTAGGTCACCGCGCGCGCGTTCATCCAGGATGAGAACACCGCACCGATCGCGCCCCACAATTGCGCGTGCGGATCCTGCGGGAAATCGTGGCCGGTCTCGCGCGCCACCGCATCCTTGTAACGGCCGACCAGTTCGACCCAGTCGTCGCCGGTCAGATCGGTGTCGAGCGTATAGCCCTGGCCGTCCTTGAAGGTGTCGAGGATGTCCTCGAAATGATGATGCTCGAAGCCGAGCACGACATCCGAATACATCGTGATGAAGCGCCGATAGCTGTCATAGGCGAAGCGGCGGTCGCCGGACAATTCGGCGAGCGCTTCGACGGTCTCATCGTTGAGGCCGAGATTGAGTACGGTATCCATCATGCCCGGCATCGACGCGCGGCCGCCGGAGCGCACGGACACCAGCAGCGGATTCCGGGAATCGCCGAATGACTTGCCGGCGAGTTTGCCGACATGCTCCAAGGCCTTCTCGACCTGCGCCTTCAGCGCAGCCGGATAGGATTTGTCGTGGGCGTAAAAGTAAGTGCAGACCGAGGTCGGAATCGTGAAGCCCGGAGGCACCGGCAGGCCGAGATTGGCCATTTCGGCGAGATTGGCGCCCTTGCCGCCGAGCAGATCGCGCAAGCCCGCTTTGCCCTCGGCCTTGCCGTCGCCAAACGTGTAAACCCACTTGCCGGATTTGACCGCTTCGACGGCCGGCTTGCTCACCTTCTTCGCCGTCTTGCTGGCAGGCTTGTTCGGAGCCTTCGCAGCTGCCTTGGCAACTGGCTTGGCAATCGGCTTCGTAACCGCCTTGGGTGCCGGCTTCGCAACTGCCTTCGGTGCCGGAGCCTTCGTTAGCGTCTTGCGCGCCGAGGCCGCCGGCGCGGCTTTGCCCGGCGCCGATGACTTTGATTTCGCTACGATTTTCACAAGGTTTTTCTTGGACTTCGCAACCGCTTTGGCCATGGCAGATGACAATCCGAAAAGAGAGGAGAAGATGCGCGCCTTACACCACTTTGAGGGGTTCCGCGCAAGCCGCGAAACCCCGCTTGCCTGACTAGAAGCGCAGCATCTTGAACACGCCGAGCCCGGCCAGACCGACGATGATCAGGTAGATCGCGACGATGAAATTCAGGAACCGCGGCATGATCAGGATCAGGACTCCCGCAATCAGGGCGACGATCGGGGAAATATGCGCGGCGGTGATGGTCATTTGAAATTTCTCCTGATGATGAGGGGAAGCTCGAATCGAGGGCGGCAACTTAACCGCTGGCGCGGTTCCGGAATAGGAGACGCCTGTCGCCTCAACGGGTTCCGGCGTTCGCAAAAATTGCCCGAAATTGCCGCGTTTAAGGCAGCCATTTTTCAGGAACTATGCCGCGCGCGATGAATTGGCTCGCATTGTACGCTGGCTAGCCGGCGTCATAGCGTTTTCAAGCGGAGTGGACGCCGGTTCGCGTCAAGAAAACGCGTCAAACCAATAGAGCGCACGAGGGAGTACACTATGCAGAACAGACTACTTGCCATCGCAGCTGTCGCCGGCGTGATGGCTGCCCCGCTCGCAGCACAGGCGCAGAGCGGCACCGTGGGTGTCGTTCGCGGCGACAGCGTGGTCATCGGCGAACATGAGGGTATCGCCGTCGACCAACGCCCGGCGTTCCGGGAATATGTCGTGCGTGAGCGCGTGCCGACCTTTACCATTCCGGATCGCGTGACCGTGGGCGGTGTGCTGCCGGAGGCCGGCATCACCTATTACGACGTCCCGCAGACCTATGCGGCGACGCCCTATCGCTACACCGTGGTGAACGGCCAGACGGTCCTGGTCGAACCGCGTTCGCGTCGCATCGTTCAGGTGGTCGACTAATCCCGCCGGCCTGAACGATAGTCCGGGCGCCGCGCAAGCGGATGAGCGCGAGATACGACCGGACAAGAAAGCCCCGCCCGGTTTCCCCCCTGGGCGGGGCTTTTCGTTGGCGCCCTATTCCCTGATCTCCAGACCCTGCTTCTTGGCGACGAGGCGGTGAATCTTCTTGCCGGAGGAGGCGCTGACGACCTCTTCGTCGAGGAGCAGCGCGGTCGCTTTCAGTTCCGCCAGCACCAGCGCGGTATCGAACGCACAGTAAAGCCGCCCCTGCGAATCGCGCAGGTCGGCATTGTCGGTGATCCGCCAGCTCAGATAGAGAATGCCGCTGGGCTTGACGGCGCCTAGCAGCCGGCGGACGGCAGGGGCGATCTGCGCGCGATCCAGATGCATGATCACGGTCTCGCACAGCACGTTGTCGTAGGTGCCGATGCCCTTCAAGTCGGGCAATTCTGCATGCGCGAACTTCAAACCGGGATAACGCTGCCGCGCCTGCGTCAGCAGGCCTTCCGAGGCGTCGAAACCGGCGGCGGAAAAGCCGTTGGCGTTTAGCCAGGCCACCTCGCGGCCGCAGCCGCAGCCGATATCGGCTGAATTGCCGCCGCGCACGAAGAAGCGCTCGACGACTTCGTGCAAGTCAACGGGCGCCGGCTGCTCGTGCCAGTCCTTGGCGAACGCCGCCGCATCCGAATCGTAAGCGGCCAGCGTCTTCTGATCCACGTGTCAGCCCTCGATCTTCGAAAAGTCCGCCACCGCGCGCGTTGCCGCGCGGATTTCGTTCAAGAGCTTCAGTCTGTTCTCGCGCACGTTTGGTTCATCGTCGTTGACCTTGACCTTGTCAAAGAACGCATCGACCGCCGGGCGCAGCTTCGCCATCGCGCTCATCGCGGCGGCGAAGTCTTCCTTGGCCACCGCGGCGCCCGCTTCGCTCTTCACCTGATCGATCGCCTTCGCCAGCGCCTTTTCTTCGTCGAGCTTGTAGAGCGTCGTGTCCGGCGCTCCATCGAAGCTACGCTTGTCCTTTTTCTCTTCGATGCCAAGGATATTGTTGGCGCGTTTGGTGCCCGCGAGCAGGTTCTTGCCGTCGTCGGTGTCGAGGAATTTTGCGAGCGCCTCGACGCGGCGGACGACCATCAGGAGGTCGTCCTGACCGCCGAGCGCGAACACGGCGTCGACGAGATCGTGGCGTGCACCCTGGTCGCGGAGTTGGACTTTCAGGCGGTCGGCGAAGAAGGAGACGAGATCGCCCGGACGCTTTTGCGCATCGGCGGCCGGATACTTGGCTGCCTTTTCGGGGAGACCGAGAATAGCCGATTTTGCAACTTTCAGGATTGGAAGCCTGATCGTGTTCTCGACGATCAGCCTGATGACTCCGAGCGCCGCCCTTCGCAGCGCATACGGATCCTTGCTTCCAGTTGGCTTCTCATCGATGGCCCAGAAACCTACCAGCGTGTCGATCTTGTCAGCCAAAGCCACCGCGACACTCACCGGATCGGTCGGCACCCGATCGCCTGGCCCCTGCGGCTTGTAATGCTCTTCACTCGCGGCAGCGACGGAAGCATCCTCGCCCTGCGCCAGCGCGTAGTATTTCCCCATCAAGCCTTGGAGCTCCGGGAATTCGCCGACCACTTCGGTCAGCAAATCCGCCTTCGCCAGATGCGCGGCGCGTTTCGTCTTCTCGACATCGGCGCCGACCAGCGGAGCGATTTCCGCCGCCAGACGCTCGATGCGCTTGATGCGTTCGCCCTGCGTGCCGAGCTTCTCGTGAAACACGATATTATCGAATTTCGGCAGCCGCTCTTCGAGCCTGGTCTTCAGGTCGGTCTCATAGAAGAATTTCGCATCGCTCAACCGCGCGCGGATGACGCGTTCGTTGCCGGCGACGATGGCCTTGCCGCCGTCCGTCGCCTCGATGTTGGCGGTGAGGATGAACTTGTTGGTCAGCTTTCCGGTTTTGTCAGGATTCTTATCAGAATCCTTGGGATCGCTGACCACAAAGCATTTCTGGTTGTTGCGGATGGTGGCGCGGATTACCTCGCCGGGGATCGACAAAAACTCCTGGTCGAACGATCCCATCAGCACGACCGGCCATTCGACGAGCCCTGACACCTCGTCGAGCAGCACTTGGTCCTCGACCAGCTCAAAGCCCTGCGCGAACGCCAACTGCTTGGCGTCGGCCAGGATGATGTCCTTGCGCGCCTGCGAGTCGAGCACGACCTTGGCGGCCTTCAGCTTTGCCTCGTAATCCTCGAAGCGGCGCACGGAGATCGCCGATGGCGCCAGGAAGCGGTGACCATGAGTGATCTGGCCGGTCTCGATGCCGTCGATCGAGAATTTCACCACCTCGGGGTCTTCGGTCTCCGGACCGAAGGTCGCGATGATCGAGTGCAGCGGCCGCACCCAGGTCAGCGCGCCTGACTTGGCCGAGCGCTCGCCCCAGCGCATCGATTTCGGCCATGGGAAGGTGCGGACGATAACAGGCAGTATTTCCGCGAGCACGTCGATCGCGGCGCGGCCGGGCTTTTCAATCAGCGCGATGTAGAAGTCGCCCTTCGGGTCGCGCTGGATCTTTGCCTCGTCGAGCGAAGTGAGGCCGGTCGCTTTCAGGAAACCCTGCACCGCCGCATCGGCCGCGCCGATTTTCGGACCCTTGCGTTCGGTCTTGAGGTCGGGCTGCCGCGCCGGAATCCCGTGCACCGTCAGCGCGAGCCGCCGCGGCGTCACGAACGCCTTTGCGCCCTCATAGACCAGCCCCTCGGCAACCAGCTTGTCGGTGACCATGCGGCGCAGATCGTCGGCCGCCTTCGCCTGCATGCGCGCCGGGATTTCTTCAGAAAACAATTCGAGCAAAAGATCAGGCATCAGGATGCCCTGCCCGCTTCGGTGTGGACCCAGGCGTCGCCGCAGGCTTTTGCAAGGTCGCGCACGCGCCCGATGTAGCTTTGCCGTTCGGTCACCGAGATCACGCCGCGGGCATCGAGCAAATTGAAGACGTGGCTTGCCTTGATGCACTGGTCATAGGCCGGCAGCGCCATCAGGTGTTCCTTCTGGTTGCTGCCGGATTTCCAGCCCGCCGCGAGATATTTCTTGCAGGCCTCTTCGGCCATCACGAACTGCTTGAACAGCATTTCGGAATCGGAGTGCTCGAAATTATGCAGGGAATATTCCTGCTCGGCCTGCAGGAACACGTCGCCATAGGTCACCTTGTCGGCGCCCTCGCGGCCGTTGAAGTTGAGATCCATGACGTGGTCGACGCCCTGCAGGTAGCAGGCGAGCCGCTCCATTCCGTAGGTGAGCTCGCCGGCGACCGGCGCGCATTCGACGCCCGCGACTTGCTGGAAATAGGTGAACTGGCTGACTTCCATGCCGTCGCACCAGCATTCCCACCCGAGACCCCAGGCGCCGAGCGTCGGGCTTTCCCAATCGTCCTCGACAAAGCGGATGTCGTGCAGGCTGGAATCGAGGCCGATCGCGGCGAGCGACTTCAGGTACAATTCCTGAAGGTTCGGCGGCGATGGCTTCATGATCACCTGATACTGGTAATAATGCTGCATCCGGTTCGGGTTCTTGCCGTAGCGGCCATCCTTGGGCCGGCGCGAGGGCTGCACATAGGCGGCCCGCCACGGCTTCGGCCCGAGCGCGCGCAAGGTCGTCGCGGGATGAAAGGTGCCCGCGCCCATTTCCATGTCGTAGGGCTGCAGGATCACGCAGCCCTGTTCGGCCCAGAACCGTTGCAGAGCGAGAATGAAGCCCTGGAACGAACGTTCCGGGCGCATGTGGGCAGGCAATTCGTCCATCGGCAGAATCGGTCTCGCGAGGGGGTTTTGGGCGCGCGGGACCGTATCGGCGGTGGCGAGGGGAATCAAGGCGATGCCGAGGGACGCCAATGATCAACCGTCATGGCCGGGCTTGTCCCGGCCATCCACGTCTTTTCTGGGCAGCAAAGGGAAGACGTAGATGCCCGGGACAAGCCCGGGCATGACGACTGTCAGGATGACGGTCGAACTAACCCGGCCGATAGGCCCCGGTGACGGGGTCCCGGCGCAGGGTCGGAATCTCGCTGGTTTGAGCCGATTCCGCGACGCGAGCCAGCCGCGCTTCTTCCAGCTCCCGGTTGATCCGGACGGCGGTCTTGTAAGCCCAGCGGACCACGGCGAGCCCACCCAGGGCCCCTGCGAATGCGATCAACGGTGGCATCGGTCGATCCTTGTCGTTCACGTCGGTCACGCCCCCAATAGCTGCATTCTCGCGCAAGCCGGGCTGCGCCGCAATTCCCGCCTTTAGGACTAAATGGCGCGCCTCTCCCGGGCCCTAGAACCCGAATTTGGCCCAAATTGCCCTGGTTTCGAGCGCGGAGATCAGCTCATCCGGCAGGCCCCCCAAACCGTCGAGCGCGCCCATGGAGCCCGCCCCCGGCGACCGCCGCCCGAGCAAGCCGGACAGCATCCCGCTGGCGGGCGCGATCACGGGGGTAAGCACCTTGTCGCCGTAGCGGGTGCGCAGCGTCGAACGCAGATCGCCGACCGCGTCCGCAAGACCCAGCGACACCGAGGTTTCGCCGGCCCAATATTCGCCGGTGAACAGCGTGTCGTCGGCGCCCTTGAGGCGGCTGCCGCGGCTCTGCTTGACCAATGCAATGAAGATGGCGTGGATCTCGCGCTGGAGCGCCTTGATGCGCGCCACATCATCGGGGTTTTCGGGGAGGAACGGATCGAGCGTCGCCTTGTGGACGCCCGCCGTATAGAGCCGTCGCTCGACGCCGATTTTCTTGATCAGCTCCTGGAAGCCGAAAGTGCCGCCGACCACGCCGATCGAACCGAGGATCGAGGACGGATCGCAGAAAATCTCGTCGCCGGCACAGGCGATCATGTAGCCGCCGGATGCGGCGACGTCCTCGACGAACACCAGCACCGGCAAATTCTTTTCGGCGGCGAGTTGCCTGATCCGCAAATAGATCTGGCGCGATTGCACCGGCGAGCCGCCGGGCGAATTGATCACGAGCGCAACCGCCTTGGCATTCTTGGTACCGAAAGCGCGTTCGAGCGTCTTGGCCACACCGGCGAGCGACATGCCCGGCCGCAGCGGCGTCACCGCGCCGATCACGCCGGACAACCGCACCACCGGCACCACCGCGGCCCCGCGCCGGAATTTGGCCGGGACCAATCCCTTCAGCCGCTCGATAAGGCCCGGCAATCCCACACGATCACTTATTTGTTCACTCATGCCGTTACCTCGAATTAACCATTTTTTATCACGCCACTGTCATTGGAAGGGCTGGAACGAATTTGGGCTGGAAGGCCTTTTGCAACGTGGCCGTTACGGCTGCAATGGCGCAGCGGAGAGTGACATGAAAATCTACCTGCTGATATTGTTGATCGGCACCATCCTGACCGCGGTTCACTTCACCAACGCTCCGAAACGGCAGTCGGAAACCCTTCCGCAATAGGCTTTTCCGCTTCGTCTCGAGATCCTCGGCCACCCCTAGGGGGTGGCCAACGGCAACATCCCCCTCCCCGCCAAAATCTCCTGCACCGCTTTATTGGGCACCCCTCGCTCATCATTGAGCATCAGTCCGGCATGAATTCGAGTCGGCGCGCGACCGCCCTTGGTGGCGCGAACCAGGATTCGATTCGCAGGCGCCTTCACATCGCCGTGAATGGGCAAAATTTCCAGACCGCCAAAACCGTGATCGAGCGCCGCCAGCACCTCGGCAATCCCGTCGGCGCGCCAGATCAGCGTCAGCATGCCCCTGGATTTGAGGATGCGGCGGGTTGCGTGAATCCAGTTCGAAAGCGTGGTGGATGTCGCGACATGCGCGATCCCGCGCGCGCGGTCCGGCGAGACTCGATGCCGCACAGAATCGTTGAACGGCGGATTCATCAACACGACGTCGACGCTGTCGGGCTGCAGATTGACCGCGGCGTAGGCGTCGGCGGCCGCCTCGACATCGAGCACGATGACCTCGGCGGCAAGCGCGTTCGCATCGGCATTGGCGCGCGCCAGGCTTGCGAGATCGGCATCGATCTCGACCAGCACGAGATCGATGTCCCCGACGCGCCTGGCCACCGCCAGCCCTGCCGCACCAACACCGGCGCCAAGATCGGCCACACGATTGCCTGAACGTGCCGGCGTCGCCGCCGCCAGCAGCATTGCATCGTGACCGGCGCGGTGCCCCGATTTCAGTTGCCGCAGGCGCAAGCCCCCGCCGAGGAACGCGTCCTCGGTGACATCGGGATTACTCATCCGCCCGCAATTCGTGGGCAAGCCCGGCATCGGTCAGAAGCTGGCGCGCCTCGCGGTTGTCGTCGTCATGGACCAGGATGCGGCGTGGCAGGACGCCGAGCGATCCCTCGATGATGCTCATGTTTTGGTCCAGCACCAGATGATGGATATTGGCGCCGTCGAGCAGCGCGCCGACCGCGGAAACCAGCACAATATCGTTGGTCCGAACCAATTCCCGCAATTTGCGCCCTCCCTGGCTGGCCCGGTCCGAGGCCGGCCGGTACCTGTCAACCGCTTGGTGCCCTTGCCGCTTCAGCCTGCACTTTCTATTGTAGATAAGGATAGTGCGAATTGGCCAGATTTGGAGACCCGCGTGGCGGTTATTGTACCCTTCGAAAGCCCAAACGCTTCGATCGATGAGTTGGTCGGGCTCGTCGCCGCCGACATGGAGCGGGTCAACGCCACGATCCTGTCGCGGACCGGTTCCGAAGTCACCATGATTCCCGAGGTCGCCAACCATTTGATCTCCTCGGGCGGCAAGCGGCTGCGGCCGATGCTGACGCTGGCGATGGCCGGTCTCACCGGCTATTCCGGCGACGGCCATATCAAGCTCGCCGCCTCGGTCGAGTTCATGCATACCGCGACGCTGCTCCATGACGACGTGGTCGACGAGAGCGAATTACGGCGCGGCAAATTGTCCGCTCGGATGCTGTGGGGCAACGAAGCGAGCGTGCTGGTCGGCGACTTCCTGCTCGGCCAGGCCTTCCGCATGATGGTCGAGGTCGGCTCGTTGCGGGCGCTCGACATCCTGTCTTCGGCGGCAGCCACCATCGCCGAGGGCGAGGTGATGCAGCTCGCCGCGGCGAAGAACACCGCGACCACCGAGGACGAATATCTCGCTGTGATCCGCGGCAAGACCGCGGAATTGTTCGCGGCTGCCTGCGAGGTCGGCCCCGTGATCGCCAACCGGCCGAAGGCCGAGCAGACCGCGTGCCGCTCCGTCGGCATGAATCTCGGCATCGCGTTCCAGCTGGTGGACGACGTGCTGGACTACGGCGGCAAATCGGCAAAGCTCGGCAAGAACGTCGGCGACGATTTCCGCGAGGGCAAGATCACGCTGCCGGTGGTACTGGCGTTCCGCCGCGGCAACGCCTCTGAACGCGCGTTCTGGGTCAAGGCGCTGGAGCGGGGCGAGATCGGCGGCAATGATCTCGATCACGCCATCGGGTTGATGACCAAGCATCGCGCGCTGGAGGACACGATCAGCCGCGCCCATCATTACGGCGCGATGGCCGTCGATGCGCTGGCGCTGTTTCCGGCTTCGCCGATGAAGACCGCCCTCGAGCAGGTCGTGGCGTTCTGCCTGGCCAGGTCGCATTGATGGCGCCGTAGGGTGGGTTGAGCGCAGCGATACCCACCGATTGCCTTTATCGAAAATGGTGGGTTGAGCGCAGCGATACCCACCGATTGCCTTTATCGAAAATGGTGGGTTTCGCTTCGCTCTACCCACCCTACGAAACCGTTCGTTCGCCGCTTTAGCTCAACGTTCCCGCATGCACCCACCAGCCGGGGTGCTCGCGCCGGATCTTCTCCGCGGCGCGGCCGGCTTCGGCGGTGTTTTCATAGATCGCAAAACAGGTCGCGCCCGAGCCCGACATCCGCGCCAGCCAGGCGCCATTGGTGGCGTTGAGCGCGGCGATCACTTCACCGATGACCGGCTGAATGCGCATCGCCGGGGCTTCCAGATCGTTGGCACTGGCCGCCAAGACTTCGACCCAGTCTTCGACCGAGGCGCCGGCTTCCGGCCAGTCGATGCCCCGGAAAACGTCGGTGACGCCGACCAGCAATTCGCCGCTACGTAGGCCGAGTGCCTTGAATACATCCTTGGTCGGAACGGGAACGCAGGGGTTGATCATCACGCACGGCATGATCGGCAGGCTGAGCGGCGTCAGGGTATCGCCGACCCCGGTCATGTCGCAGGCACGCGAGGCCAGGCAGACCGGCACGTCGGCGCCGGTCGCAAGTGCTACCTCGCGTAGCCGCTCGTCATCGAGCGACAGCCCATTCAATTTTGCCAGCAGCCGAAGCGCGGCAGCCGCATCCGCCGAACCACCGCCGATGCCCGCCGCGACCGGCAGCACCTTGTCGAGCGTGAAACTGCCGGCCTTCAGGCCCGGCACGCGCTCGGCCAGCAGGCGCGTCGCCTTCAGCACCAGATTGTCCGATGTCTCGCCGCAGGCCTGCGCCAGCGGTCCGGACATTTGCAATGTCAGCTCGGAACCCGGCGTCAGCGTCAGCCGATCAGCGCAGTCGGCAAACGCCACCACGCTTTCCAGGTCATGAAAACCGTCGGTGCGGCGGCCAACCACCCTCAAGGTCAGGTTGACCTTGGCACGCCCCTCATCAATCAAAGCCGGCATTGCCGAACGAGCCCCCCAAGCCTTCGATCAGCCGCTTCTAGCCGCCCCTGCCGTCTTCTTTTTTCTTGTCGGCGGAAGCCGCAGACGACGTGTCCTCGGGCAGACCGTTGGCGATCTTGGCCTCGATCTTCGGCAGTTCTTCCGCCTCGGGCTTCAGGTCGCGGGCGTGGGCCCACTGGAACTTGGCTTCCAGCGTGCGGCCGACGCGCCAATAGGCGTCACCGAGGTGGTCATTGATGGTCGGATCCTCGGGCTTCAGATCGATCGCGCGCTCGAGGTTCTTCACCGCGTCCTCGAAATTGCCGATGCGGTAGAACGCCCAGCCCAGCGAGTCCACGATATAGCCGTCGTCGGGACGCTGATCGACGGCGCGCCTGATCATCTTCATGCCTTCGTCGAGATTGATGCCCTGATCGATCCAGGAATAGCCGAGATAGTTCAGCACATGCGGCTGTTCGGGCTGCAGCTCGAGCGCCTTGCGCATGTCGGCCTCGGCCTTGCTCCACTGCTTGGAGCGCTCCTGGCAAATGCCGCGATAGTAATAGGTGACCCAGGTGTTCTTGTCTGTCACGCCGGGCATCACGTCGATCGCCCTGGAATAGGTCGTCGCGCAATCGGCGAACTTCTTGCGGCCGCGCTCGATATTGCCGAGCGCCATGATGGCTTCGATGTCCTTGGGGTCTTCGGCGGTGACGTCCTTGAGGATCTTGATCGCCTGCTCGCTGCGATCGGCGGCGTCGAGATTGGTGGCGAGCTGAATTTGCGCATTGCGCTTCAGCGGCGAACTCGCCGGCATCCGCTCATAGACCTTGATCGCCATCGGCGGCTTCTTCACCGACTCATAGAGATCGGCCAGCGAGAGCAGCGCCAGCGGATGGTTGGGCTGCAGATATAGCGAGAGCTGCAAATAGACCAGCGCCAGATCCTCGCCGCCGCGGCGGGTCAGCGTTGCACCGATGCCGTACAGCGCCTCGGCCGCTCCTGCCTGCGCCGATTCGATCAGCGGCGGCATCTTCTTGCCGGCCCGCGTCTCGCGCAGCGCCTCCTGTACCAAGGGATGCCGTGGCAGCTTCTTGTCGAACGCCTCGTAGATGCCGATTGCCGCCGCCGAGTCCTTGTTGCGCGACAGCCAGCGCCCATAGGCGTCGGACACGCGCAGCATGGAATCGTCGAGCTTGTAGGCGCGCTCGAAGCGGGCGCCGGCGTCCTTTTCCTTGTTCGCCAGTTCCAGGATCATGCCGGTGTGCAGATCCTTGAAGATCGGATACCATTCCGGCCCGGTCAGCTTGTCGATATTGGCGACCGCCGCCTTGGAATCGCCCGCCCCGAAGCTGGCCCAGCCCGACAACAGCGTCGCGACCAGATCGGTGATCGGTCCGCGGATCGACTGATTGATGTTGATCTGCGCGGTTGCGTATTTCTTCTGCTTCAGGTCGCGGACGCCGACGACCAGCCGGGCCACGCGATTGGATTTGTCCTGCGTCAGAATGCGGTCGGCGAGCTTGACGGCCTCGTCGATGTCGCCATCCGCGAGCGAGGAGATGAAGGCACGGTCGAGCAGCTCGTTGTTCTTGGGATCGGTACGCAGCGCCGAACGGTAGAACGCCGCGGCCGAGCTGGCGTCGCGTTCGACGCTGGCATGACGCGCGGCCAGATAGCTGCCGGACGTGGTCAGCGATTTCAGATCGCTCTTGCTCGGAAACTGCGCCGAATTGTCGCCGGTATGCTCGGGCGTCTGCGCCAGCAGCGAACCGGGCGCGGCAAGCGCGGCGACGGTGACAGCGGCGATGGTCCAGCGATTGAAACGAGTGGAAAGCATCACGGTTCGCCTAGCTCCAGGATTTATGGCGGAATCTTTTCGATCGCTCTCGAATGCGGACATACGCGGCGGCATCAAGGCCCAGCGACAATGCCGCTTTTGGCGTTCAACCGCAAGGATACGGGGTGGCGAATCGATCGGCAGCAGGGTCCCCAAGATCTCCCCGTCGGCCGCCCATTCCACCCATTTGGCCAGCAGCCCCGGAAGACGCTTGTACTGTGGCGGTATCGTGGCCGGTGCCGGGGTTACCCGGACAGCTGCGGCCCCTCCGCCATTAAACTCACGTAATCGTGGTCACATCGCCTGGTAATTGGGCCCGCCGCCGCCTTCCGGCGGAACCCAGGTGATATTGCCGTTCGGGTCTTTGACGTCGCAGGTTTTGCAGTGGACGCAGTTCTGAGCGTTGATCTGGAAGCGTGGGCCGGAGGCCTCCTCGACCCATTCGTAAACGCCGGCCGGACAATAACGGTTGGACGGACCGGCAAAGACGTCGTGCTCGGAGGTTTTCTGCAGGTTCATGTCGGCGACCTTGAGATGGACCGGCTGGTCTTCCTCATGGTTGGTGTTGGACAGGAATACCGACGACAGCTTGTCGAAGGTCAGTTTGCCGTCCGGCTTCACCGGCGCGATCGGCGTGTGCGTCCTGGCCGGATCCAGCGTCTTGCGATCCGGCTTGGCGTGCGACAGGGTTCCGAACAGCGAGAAGCCGAACAGCGTGTTGGTCCACATGTCGAGGCCGCCGAGCGGTACGCCGATCAGGGTGCCGAACTTCGACCACAGGGGTTTGACGTTGCGGATCGGGTAGAGGTCCTTGCCGACCTGCGAACCGCGCCACGCATTCTCGTATTCGGCCAGTTCATCATTGGCGCGGCCGGCGCCGAGCGCGGCCACAAGGTGTTCGGCGGCGAGCATGCCGCTGCCCATCGCGTTGTGCACGCCCTTGATGCGCGGCACGTTGACAAAGCCTGCCGCGCAACCGATCAGCGCGCCGCCCGGAAAGCTTAAGCGCGGCACCGACTGGTAGCCGCCCTCGGTGATCGCGCGCGCGCCATAAGCCAGCCGCTTGCCGCCTTCGAACACGGTGCGGATCGAAGGATGGGTCTTGAAACGCTGGAACTCGTCGAACGGCGACAGATACGGATCGTCGTAGTTCAGATGCACGACGAATCCGACCGCGACCTTGTTGTCGTCGTAGTGATAGAGGAACGACCCGCCGCCGGTCGAATTATTGAGCGGCCAGCCGAACGAATGCTGGATCAAGCCCTTCTGGTGCTTGGCCGGATCGATCTCCCAGACTTCCTTCAGCCCGATGCCGAATTTCGGCGGCTCGCTGTTGGCGTCGAGCGAGAACTTCGCGATCAGCTGCTTGGAGAGGCTGCCGCGCGCGCCTTCGGCGAACAGCGTGTACTTGCCGAGCAGTTCCATGCCGCGGGTGAACGAATCCTTGTGGCTGCCGTCCCTGGCGATGCCCATGTCGCCGGTCGCAATGCCGCGCACCGCGCCTTGTTCGTCGTAGAGCACCTCGGCCGCCGCAAAGCCCGGATAGATCTCGACGCCGAGCGCTTCGGCCTTTGGCGCCAGCCAGCGGCACACATCGCCGAGCGAGCCGATATAGCAGTGATGATTGTCCATCAGCTTCGGCATCGCGAAACCCGGCAGCCGGATCGCGCTTCCGCCCGTCATCCAATAGAAGCGGTCGTCTTTGACCTGCGTCTTCAGCGGGCAATCGGCGTCCTCGCGCCAGTCCGGAATCAGTTTGTCGAGCGAGACCGGATCGATCACGGCGCCCGACAGAATGTGTGCACCGACTTCGGAGCCCTTCTCCACCACGACGATGTTGAGATCGGCATTGAGTTGCTTGAGACGGATCGCAGCCGCGAGGCCAGACGGCCCGGCGCCGACGATCACGACGTCAAATTCCATGGACTCACGCGGCGGTAATTCTTCGGTGCTCATGTTCTGGTCTCAGCCCAATTGAGAACGGCTCTAAGGTTCGTTTGTTTCCGATTTTTGCGCCGAGAACAACCATCGAAATGAAATCTCAGGCATTTCGCTGCCCCCGAATACATCCTAGATTGGAACGATGTCCATCGCGCCCGAACCCTCCCCTACCGTTCAGCAATTGCTGGCCTTTTATCTCGAGGCCGGGGTCGATTGCGCGTTGGCCGATGAGCCGATCGACCGGCTCGCCGAGCCCGACAGCGCTACCATCGCCGCGCCGCGCGAAGCCGCGCCACAAAGACTGGTGCGGGAAATGCCCGCGGCGGCGCCTGCAGTTTCGCGCAGCGAAATAGCGCCGGCGCCGGAAGCCGCGATCGCCTCGGCGCGGGAAATGGCACGAACCGCGCCGTCACTGGAGGCGCTGCGTACGCTTTTGGAGAATTTCGACGGCTGCGCGCTCAAGCACACCGCGACCCGGCTGGTGTTCTGCGACGGCAATCCGCAAGCGCGAATCATGTTCGTCGGCGAAGCCCCCGGACGCGACGAGGACATCGAGGGGCTGCCGTTCGTCGGCCGTTCCGGCAAACTGCTCGACCGCATGATCGCGGCGATCGGGCTCGACCGCAGCAAGGCCTACATCGCCAACGTGATACCATGGCGGCCGCCCGGCAACCGCACACCGACGCCGCAGGAGACGCAAATCTGCCTTCCGTTCATTCAGCGGCAGATCGAACTGGTCAATCCGGACGTGCTGGTGACGCTCGGCAATCCCTCGACGCAGACGTTGCTGTCGACCCGCGAGGGCATCATGAAGACCCGCGGCAAATGGTTCGATTACGACACCGGCACACGCTCCATCCGCGCCATCGCAACGTTCCACCCGGCCTATCTGCTGCGCTCGCCGTCGTACAAGCGGATGTCGTGGCAGGATTTGCGCGCGATCGCGAAGGAATTGGAGAAGGTTTCCGCGACCTGAACCTACGGCGCCTTCGGTCGCACGATGGCCCAGCCGACGCGCAGCAGGGGCTGCCTTCCATTCACCATCCATTCGAACGCGCGCGGCACTTCCGGCACGAGGCCCGGAAAGCGCAGTGCGATCTCGGGAGGCGGCGCGCCTGACGTGTCCGATGCGCGCCAGACCACGACGCCGCCGGTTTCATTGAATTTTGCGAGCGAAAGCCACGGCGTGCGTTCCGGCGTGGCGTCGAGCAACAGATGCGGCCGGCCTTTATCCATCGCGACGAAGCTCGCGAGCTGCGGATCGCCGGCCACCGCGCGCAGCCGCTGGTTGGTACGCCGCTCAAAACTGTCGCCGAAGAAATGCGCGATCGTCCGCGCCGGCAGCGAGGTCGGCACTTCGGCGCCGCTGGTCCAGGGCAGGAACAGCGTGGCCGCGATGGCCACGAAAGCCGGGGCTGCGACTGCCGCGGCCCAGACCGTGCGGAGCAGCCGCTGGCGCCGCAGATACACGAGATCGCCGGTCGCCACGATCACGGCCAGCCCCGACATCAGCAAGGCAACGCCGGCGCCGCCGGTAACGCGCTCGAGATTGAACACGCCGGCAATCAGGCTGCCAAACAGCGCCGGGCCGATGGCGAACGTATAGACGAACTGGCGCGCCAGGGGATCGATCTGCGGCCGGTAGATGATCGGCGCTTCCTCGGCCTTGCGGACAAACGCGCCGGAGTTGAGGATCACCAGCAGCACGATGCCGGCCGTCGCCAGCGCCAGGCCGCCGAGCAGGGTGCCCCAGTGCATCGCCCTGCCCGCGAGATCATCGATACCCGGCAAGGGGGGCATCGCCAGCACGTCGGCGCGAACGACCCAGATCAGATAGGGCAGCACCAGTACCACGATCACCAGCAGCGCATACAGTGGATCCAGCGACATCAAGGTGCGCCGCCCGCGCGCGGTGGCGACGGCAAATCCGGCGATCAGCAGCAACAGCCCGAGCGCGGCCGACGTCGTCAGGAGCAACAGGCCCGCTTCGATCGACCAAGCGAACCAGGCGGTGCGCCGGTTCTGGCCGATCAATCGCCAGGAATGCAGCAGCAACAGCGCCCATAGCGGCCGCGCCAGCACCAGCGGGCCGAATTCGACGCCGGGCGAGCTGAAGGCCACCACCGTCATGCTCAAGAGCACCGCGAGCACCGCCTGCTGACCGCCGACGATGGCGCGCGCGAGCTGATAGAAGCCCCAGAAAGTGACGACCGCGCAGATCTGCGCGAGCAGATAGACCCCGAACACATGATTGCCGGCCGCGCGGAAGGCGATGTCGGCAAGCCAGAACGCCAGCGGCGGGCCGAAATAGGTTCCGACCTGATATTCCCTGCCGAATGCCAGAACCGTGGCGATATCGCCGGGTGGGCTGCGATAGAGCAGCATCGGCAGGATCAGCCACATTGCCGCCTGCAGCAGCACCACGAGCCAGACCACCAGCCGCGGCCGGGCGCGGATCAGTTCGACAACCAGGGAGGTGAAACGCATGAAACGTCCGAGATGCGGGCGCCGATCCCGAGAGCCGGCCCTGTCCGAGCACGTTTGATAGAGCGCACCAGCCGCCGAGGCAACCATGGCGTTTTCAAGCGAGGTGGATACCGGCTCGCGTCAAGAAAACGCGTCAAGGCAAAGTGCCTTAGGCGGTCGTCACAACCTCAGCGCTGATTTGCGTTTCGACCGTGAACAGATCGGGCTCAACGGTGCCGGGCTGATGTTTTTCACGCGCGGCGATGACGGGCGCGAAGAAACGGCGGTGGTGGACGCTGGGACCTAACCGGTCGAGCGCCTCGCGATGTTCCGGCACGGCGTAGCCCTTGTGGGTCTCGAACCCGTAGCCCGGGCAATCCAGCGCCAGCGCGCACATCAGGCGGTCGCGCGTCACCTTGGCGATGATCGAAGCGGCCGCGATCGACATCACGATGCCATCGCCGCCGATCACGGCGTCGCAGTCGCACGGCGCCTCGATGCGGTCGCGGCCGTCGACGAACACATGTTTGGGGATTTCCGGCAGCGCGCGCACGGCGCGCGTCAGCGCCCACAGCGAGGCGCGCAAGATATTGTCGCGATCAATACGCGCCGGCGAGGCAAAGGCGACCGCGAACGACGAGGTCGCGCAAATCTCTTCGAACAGTTCCTCACGGCGCTCCGCCGTCAGCCGCTTCGAATCGTCGATGCCTTTGGGAATTCGTTTGGGATCAAGAATCACGGCGGCGGCCACCACCGGGCCGGCCAGGGGACCCCGCCCGGCCTCGTCGCAACCGGCGATCGGCCAGACGCCGCGCTTGATCAGCGCGCGCTCACGGCGAAAGCTCGGCGGTGCCACCGCGATCACGCCTTTCGGCAGTTTTGCCGATTTGGCGACCGGCTTGGCCGCTGGTTTCCTGGATGATTTTTCCCGAATCATGCCGGGATGGTGGGCAAGCACGCGCCAGCGCGCAACCGGGAACCGGCTGCAATTCCCGTTATTCAGTCACGACAGATCGGCACTGACCCTAATCCGCCAAATGCACCCGCCGGTCTTCGCCGACCTCGATGCCGGGGGCGACCACGACTTCCCAGGGGTGATTGTCGGGATCGGCGAAATATCCGGAGTAGCCGCCATAAGCCGTCTCATGCGCGGCCTTGAGCAGCGAGGCGCCCTTGGCGATCGCGAAATCCAGCACGGTGTCGACTTCCTCGCGTGAGGCGCAATTCCACGCCAGCGTCACGCCGCGGAAGGTCTTGGGCCGCGGATGGTCCGGCAGCGTTGCGTCCTGTGCCAGCTGATCCCACGGGAACAGGGCGATCACGGGGCCGCCGGTGTCGAAGAAGGCGACCGCCTCGCCGGTCGAGCGAATTCTTCGCGCAAAACCCAGCGCTTCATAAAAGGCGATGCTGGCGCGCATGTTGCTCACGCCGAGCGTGATGACGGTCAGTCGCGGGATTGGGGTCTTCAACTCGTTACTCATCCTGCCGCTCCCTGGCATTCACGCTACCACAATCAAAACAAGCTCAACTGCTGACCGTTTCGCTTCGGCTTGACGAAATGGTCGGTCGTCAGTTTCAGGCGCCGCTTGTTCAGTCCAAGCTTCTCGCAGGCGATTTCGAAGCGGCGTCCGATCATCCAGGCCATCGGCCCGGTTCCCTTCATCCGGGTTCCCCATTGCGAGTCGTAGTCGCGGCCGCCGCGCATGTCGCGGATCAAGGTGAAGACGTGGCGATAACGGTCGGGATAATTCGCCATCAGCCACTCGCGGAAGAGATCGCGCACTTCCAGCGGCAGCCGTAGCAGCACATAACTCGCCTCTTTCGCGCCGGCATGCGCCGCGGCATCGAGGATGCGCTCGATCTCGGAATCGTTCAGCGCGGGGATCACGGGCGCGACCATCACGGTTGCCGGAATGCCGGCCTCCGCCAGTTGCCGTATCGCCTCCAGCCGCTTCGGCGGCGTCGAGGCTCGCGGCTCCATGGTGCGCGCGAGTTTGGCATCGAGCGTCGTCACGGACAGTGCGACCTTGACCAGATTGCGTTTTGCCATCCGCTGGAGGATGTCGATGTCGCGCGTCACCAGCGCCGATTTGGTGACAATGCCGACCGGATGGCCGGCACGTTCCAGCACTTCGAGAATGCCGCGCATGATCTTGTATTTGCGCTCGATGGGTTGATAGGGATCCGTATTGGTGCCGATCGCGATCATGCGCGGTTCGTAGCCCGATGCCGCCAGTTCCTTTTCCAGCAACTCCGGCGCATCGGGCTTGGCGAGCAGCTGGGTTTCAAAATCAAGTCCGGGCGACAGCCCGAGATAGGCGTGGGTCGGCCGCGCGAAGCAGTAGACGCAGCCATGCTCGCAGCCGCGATAGGGGTTGATCGAGCGGTCGAAGCCGATATCGGGCGAGTCGTTGCGGGTGATGACCTTGCGCGAGGTGTCGAGCCCGACCGTGGTCTTGAACGGCGGCAGGTCTTCGAGGCTCTGCCAGCCATCGTCGAAGACGACGCGGGCTTCGGCCTCGAAGCGGCCGCTGTCGTTGGACTGGGCGCCGCGGCCACGCCGCCGCTCGCGCTCGATCGCGACCGCCAGCTCAGGAAAAGGATTAGCACCCGCCGGTTCGGAGGGCGCCGTGACCGGCGGGTGCTTGAGGGCATGAGAGGATGCTCGGCTCATGCAGGGAACGTAACACGCGCTGAGAACAAATCAAGAACATCATTTGAAAAATCCACAGCATGGCTGCCGCAAAAATCTGCACGGCAACGGATGTTTTGAATGTGACAAGGTGATAACAAGCGGCGTTTTTCACCGTTTGAGCCAACGAAGCGTCATGCTGAGCGTGATCATCCCGACCGAAGGCGTCGAACAGCCCGCCGTCGCTACCCTGGCGGCGCTGGTGCCGGGAGCCGCCGCCGGTTTGATCCGCGAAGTGGTGCTGGTGGACCGCACCGCGAACGGCGTGATCGAGCGCGTGGCCGACGTAGCGGGCTGCCGCTTCATGGCGTTTGAAGGCAGCCGTGCCGCGGCGCTCGCCGCCGGTGCCCGGCAAGCGCGCTCGCCCTGGCTGATGTTCCTGCATGCCGGCGCCGTGCTCGACTCGGGCTGGATCGAAGAGACCGCGCAATTCATCCAGGGTGTAGCGGCCAGCGGCCGGCCCCGCGCCGGGATCTTCCGCTATGCCCGCTCGCCTTATTCCGACGCTAGTTTCCGCGATGGCCTCAAATTCATCGCCCGCATGGTTACGGGGCCCTCGGCGGAACAGGGTCTTCTCATTGCGCACGATCATTACGACCGGCTCGGCGGCTACCGGCCGGACGTCCGCCGTTCCGAAGCCCGGCTGCTGCGCCAGCTCGGCCGGCGCTCCCGCACCATGCTGCGCAGCCGGATCATGGTGGTAGCCTAGGCGCCTTCGCCAGCGCGTTCACGCGCGTCGTCGACACCGCGGGCTCAGACACAAAATCGCGAAAACAACCCCATGCAAAGTAGCCGGGCTCGGTTCGCACCTGAATATACTTGCCAAAGTCAAATAATTATATGACATTGGCAATAATTGAGGTGCGCCATGTCCCAGAACAATTCCGACCAAGAGATCGCGGCGGTCCGCGCCTTCAACCGCTTCTACACCCGCAAGCTCGGCGTGCTCGACCAGCAACTCATGAAGAGCCCGTTCTCGCTCAGCGAGGCGCGGGTGCTGTACGAGCTCGCCTATCGCGAAGACCTCTCGGCCAAGGAGATCGGCGCCGAACTCGGGCTCGATGCCGGCTATCTCAGCCGGATCGTGCAAAACTTCGATGAGAATGGATTGCTCACCCGCAAGCCGCTGCCGGCGGACCGGCGGCAATTCCGGCTCGCCCTGACGCCCAAGGGACGCCAGACCTTCACCAAACTCGAGCGCAGCATGCAGGACGACATCGGTGCAATGCTGGCCGCGTTGCCGCGCGGCGGCAGCCAGAAGCTCGTCGGCGCGATGGCCGAGATCGAGCGGCTGCTCGGCGTATCAGGCGCGGCGGCGCCAGCGATCCTGCGCACCCACCGCCCCGGCGACATGGGCTGGGTGGTGCAGAGCCACGGCGCCTTCTACGCCAGCGAATATGGCTTTGACTCCTCGTTCGAAGCGCTGGTGGCGGAGATCGCGGCGAAATTCCTGACCTCGTTCGACGCCTCGCGCGAGCGCTGCTGGATTGCCGAGCAGGGCGGCGTCCAGGTCGGCTCGGTCTTTGTGGTCAAGCATAGCGACGATGTCGCCAAGCTGCGCCTGCTTCTGGTCGATCCGGCCGGACGCGGCCAGCGATTGGGCCAGCAGCTGGTCGCCGAATGCGTCGCCTTCGCGCGGGCGACCGGCTATCGCAGGATGACGCTGTGGACCCAGAGCATCCTGGTCGCCGCCCGCAAGATCTATCAGGACGCCGGCTTTAAGCTGGTCGCGACCGAGCCGCATCGAAGTTTTGGTCAAAGTTTGGTTGGCGAGACCTGGGAACGCGAACTGTGAAGCCGGGGCGTCGCGACACGCCGCGGCGCGTCACGCCGGACCTGCTCGATTTCTACATCAAGAGAGCGCATCAGCTGCGCGAAGACGCGTGGCGCGACATGTGGCGCGGATTGTGGGCTTTGCTGACCAAGGTCATCGCCCGCAAATAACGGAAGTCCGTAGGATGGGTAGAGCGAAGCGAAACCCATCGCAACACCGGGACTCGCAATGATGGGTTTCGCTTCGCTCTACCCATCCTACGGATACGGCTACACCGACGCTCCCTTGGCCTTTGGGCGGCGCAGATGCTCGTCGAGCCGCGGCATGATCTCGACGAAATTGCACGGGCGGGTGCGGTAATCGAGCTGGGCGGCGAGGATGCCGTCCCAGCCGTCGCGGCAGGCGCCGGGCGAGCCCGGCAGGCAGAAGATGAAGGTCGCACCCGCGACCCCGGCGGTGGCGCGGCTCTGCACCGTCGAGGCGCCGATCTTGGCGTAGCTCAGCATGTGGAAGGCGGTGGAGAAACCGTCCATCCGCTTCTCGAACAGCGGCTCGACCGCCTCCGGCGTGACGTCGCGGCCGGTAAAACCAGTGCCGCCTGTCGTGATGATGGCATCGACACCAGGATCGGCGATCCACCTTCGGATGATGACGCGGATCGCATCGACGTCGTCGACGATGATTTCGCGCGCCGCGAGATGATGGCCGGCGGCGACCAGCCGCTCCGCCAGCGTCGCCCCCGACTTGTCATCGGCAAGCGCGCGCGTGTCCGAGATCGTCAGCACGGCGATATTGAGCGGTACGAATTGTTTGGTTTCGTCAATGGAGGACATGATTTTTTCTTCTCGTCATGCCCGGCCCTGTGCCGGGCATCCACGTCTTAAAAGTCTCTCAAAAGCAAAGACGTGGATGGCCGGGCATAGCCGTCTGAAGGACGGCGTCGCTTCACTCGCCTATGCCCGGCCATGACGGTCAATGCTAATTCAACTCGCCGCGCTACATCGCCCCCGCGGCAAACGTATTGCAGGACTGCACGGTGCCCTGCTTGTAGCCGGTCATGAACCATTGCTTGCGCTGTGCGGCGGAGCCGTGGGTGAATGAATCAGGCACCACCCTGCCCGTCGCCTTGCGCTGCAGCGTGTCATCGCCGATCGCGGTCGCCGTAGTCAGCGCGGCTTCGATATCGCCGGGTTCGACGAAGCCCGGACGTTTCTTTTCCTCGCGGTTGACCCAGACGCCGGACAGGCAATCCGCCTGCAACTCGACCTTGACCTGCAGCGCGTTGGCTTCCGCCTTGCTGCCGGCCTGCTCTTGCATCCGCTGCACACGCGGCAGGATGCCGAGCAGGTTCTGGATGTGATGGCCGGCCTCATGCGCGATGATATAGGCGGTGGTGAATTTGCAGGAGCTGCCCGAACAGCCGCGAAACTTCGTCTCGACGTCGCGGAAGAACTGGGTGTCGAGGAAGATCTGCTTGTCCGGCGGGCAGTAGAACGGTCCCATCGCCGACTGCGCCATGCCGCAGCGCCCGCCATTGGTGGCGTTGCGGAACAGCACGATGCGCGGTCCCTTGTAGGTTTGCCCACTGGCCTGGAAGATCTCGTTCCAGCGATCGTCGATCTCGCCGAGCACGCCGGCGATCATGCTGCCCATCTCGTCCTTGGGCGCGCCTGTGGTGGCCGGGCCCGACTTGCGCTCGGTCTGGTAGGTCGGCGCCTGCTGGCTGCCGCCGGTGAGAATTTCCGCGCCGCCGATCAGGATGCGCGGGTCGATGCCGAAGGCATAGCCGAGCAGGCCGAGCACGATGATGGTGCCGATGCCGAGCCCGCCACCGCCGCCCATCGGAATGCCGAAGCCGCCGCCACCACCACCGCTGTCATCGCGACGGTCGTCGATAGAGTCGCTGCGGCGGAAGTCATCGTAACGCATGGCGCAAATTCCTCATCCCGGCGGATTGCCCTTGGATACCCAACGCGGCACAGACGTAAAATTTCCATTCCATTAATCAATAACCCGCCCGGCAATTATTGCCTAGCGCCGTTTCCATTCCGATTGAATCGGAACGGGGCGCCAGATTCTTGATTTGACGCGTTTTCCTGACGCGAACCGGCATCCATCCCGCATCAAGTGCGGGACAGGCCTCGCTGCAAATCGCTTTAGTGCGCTTAAACGCTAATCAGCCCCGGCAAATCTGTCCGAGCAGCAATACTGATTAAGTCGATTTTTACTTTGCCCGGTCAATGTATCGCCAGTCGGTTGTTTAGTCCCGCGTCGCCGACAGCGTCGCCTGAGTCAGAGTAATTGAGTCATGGTAGAGTCGCGTCGCGGGGCGTCTGCAAGGGCGCCCCGCACTAAATTCGAGTCCGAAGAGAGTGTTCGTATCGTCGTAGGCGATTGCGTCGCCGAGATGTCGAAGCTTCCGGCAGGCTCCGTCGATCTGGTGTTCGCAGATCCGCCGTACAATCTGCAGCTCAAGGGCGATCTCAAGCGTCCCGACGAATCCCATGTCGATGCCGTCAACAACGACTGGGACAAGTTTTCATCCTTTGCCGCCTATGACGATTTCACCCGCGCCTGGCTGCTGGCCTGCCGCCGCATCATGAAACCGTCGGCGACGCTGTGGGTGATCGGCTCCTACCACAACATTTTCCGCGTCGGCTCGATCATGCAGGACCTCGGCTTCTGGGTCCTCAACGACATCGTCTGGCGCAAGACCAATCCGATGCCGAATTTCCGCGGCCGCCGCTTCACCAATGCGCACGAGACCATGATCTGGGCGGCGCGCGACGAGAAAGCAAAAGGCTATACCTTCAACTATGAAGCCCTGAAGGCCGCCAACGAGGACGTGCAGGCGCGTTCCGACTGGCTGATTCCGCTTTGCACCGGCGACGAGCGCCTCAAGGGCGAAGACGGCAAGAAAGTGCATCCGACCCAGAAGCCCGAGGGCCTTTTGGCGCGCGTGCTGCTGTCGTCGTCAAAGCCCGGCGATCTCGTGATCGATCCCTTCAACGGCACCGGCACCACCGGCGCCGTGGCAAAACGTCTCGGCCGCCGCTACATCGGCTTCGAGCGCGACAAGACCTATGCGAGCGCGGCCGAAGCCCGCATCGCGGCCATCGAACCGCTGCCCGAGGCGACGCTGGCGCCCTTCATGACCGCCCGCGACGCACCCCGTGTGGCGTTCTCCGAACTGATAGAGCGCGGCATGATCTCGCCCGGCACCAAGCTGGTCGATTCCAAGAAGCGCCACGGCGCCTTGGTCCGCGCCGACGGCGCCATCATGCTCGGCGACAAGGTCGGCTCGATCCACCGCATCGGCGCGGTGGCCCAGGGCTCCGGCGCCTGCAACGGCTGGACCTTCTGGCACGTCGAGACCAAGAAAGGCCTCAAGCTGATCGACGAGCTGCGCGCCGAGATCCGCTCCGGAATGGCGGCGGGGTAACGCTCCGCTGCGGCTTTTTTCATCCTGCCTTCAACCTGGCCACGGCGTCGCAGCCTGCGAGATGGCAGCCCTGTGATTTTCGCAGTCTGCCGCACCTCGTTTCGCCTTGATCCGTAGCTATATTAGTTACTTCCTTACACCCATACAGGCCGTCATTTTCGGCCGCAGCGAGCCGTCCGATGCGCTCCCAATCCGATTCATTACTGGTGTTGCCACTGCTGCCGATCTTTCTGATCGGCGTGCCCCCCATGCTGCTATTCACCCTGCTGGGCTTTCCCGGCTTCGTCATCCTCGGCGTGCTCCTGATCTGCGTCGGCCTGACCGAGCGGCTGGAAGCGAACAGCGATTTCAACCAGCAGATCATCGTCCACGGCTATGCGCGCCGGTCGGAGCGGATGATTCAGGCGTCGAACTTGCAGTCGGCCATTCGTTTCGCAACCATCATCGACCTGGCGGGTGCGGGATTGATCGTCGTCGGGCTGGTGGGCTTTATCTACCTCGGCTGATCGGCTTCTACCTAAGCTGAGCGGCGCGGTGGGCATCTTTGCCGCGCCGCGCCCTGCCTCACGGACTCGTCGGTTGCGCTCCTTCCAAAAATTTGAGCATGGACATGCCGCGCTGCGGTAGGGTCACCCGCGCCCGGCTCGCAACGCTGGCAGGCAAGAAGCAAAAGGGAGTTTTCCAAAAATGCTCAAATTCTATTTCAACGGTTCGCCCAACCCGACCAAAGTCGCGCTCTTCCTCGAGGAATTGGGTCAGCCATTCGAGCCGGTCGCGGTCGACACGCGCAAGGGCGATCAGTTCAAGCCGGAATTTTTGAAGATCAATCCCAACGCCAAGGTGCCGGCGATCGACGACGACGGCGTGCTCGTGTTCGACAGCAACGCCATCCTGCTCTACCTCGCCGAGAAGACCGGTAAATTCCTGCCATCAAACACGCCGCAGAACCGCGCGCAGCTGCTCTCATGGCTGATGTTCGTCGCGACCGGCATCGGGCCCTATTCGGGCCAGGCGGTGCACTTCAAGCACTTTGCGCCGAAGGACCAGAACCACGACTATGCCCATAACCGCTACCAGTTCGAGGCGCAGCGCCACTACGCCGTGCTGAACGATCACCTCGCCGGCAAGAAGTATATGGTCGGCGACACCTACACCGTTGCAGACATGGCGCTGTGGGGCTGGGCGCGGATGGCCGCCTTCGTGATGAACGACGAAGCCGCCGCGAAATACGCCAACGTCAAGCGACTGGTCGACGAGATATCGGCGCGTCCCGCGGCGGCCAAGGCGATCGCGCTGAAAGACAAGTTCACCTTCAAGGCCGAGATGGACGACGAGGCGCGTGGCAACATGTTCAAGCACCTCTCCACCAAGGCGGCCTGATCCGCAAAAACTGGCCAAAGCAAAACGGCGCCCTTTGGGGCGCCGTTTTCAATTCATGCGCAGTTCTTGTTTGACGCGTTTTCTTCACGCGAACCGGTATCCACTTCGCTCGAAAACGCTTTAGTCGATCGCCGCCACCACCTCGATTTCGATCAGCCAGCCCGGCCGCGCCAGGCGGCTGACGACCACGAGCGTGCTCGCGGGCGGCTTTTCCTTGTTCAGGTAGCGGTCGCGTATCGCCCGCATTTTCGGCAGGTCGTCCTGGCTTACCTCGGCGACGAGATAGGTGTTCAGCTTGACGATGTCGGCCATGGTGGCACCGGCCGCTTCCAGCGCGAGTGTGAGGTTCTTGAACACCTGCTCGACCTGAGCCTCGAAATTGCCTTCGCCGACCATCTTGCCGGACGCGTCGGCCGAGACCTGACCCGCCACATAGACCAGCGTGCCCTTGTTGACCTTGGCGATGTGCGAATAGCCCGTCGGCGGCGGCAGCGTCGCCGGGCTGAAGATTTCCTTGCTCATATCGATCTTCCCTTTTTTATTTCCGCCAGAACGGCTTGCCGATTTCGCCGCCCAGTTCGGGCCGGCAGAGTCCGATATCTTCAAGTTCGCGCGCGCTCATGACAGAGAGTTGACGCCGGGAACGACGGCGCTCCCGCCACACCCGGACGAGAGCCATGATAGCCGCGATGACCGCGCGCGTCGAACGCAGGCGTGTTCGCACGTGGCGTTGTTGATGCCGGTCGCCGGCGCAGACACTGCTCAATGCACTAGCCCGCAAGCTTCCGCGCTTGCGGAAACGGCCCGAGCACGCGCTCGCACAGGGCCGAGTCGTTGTACTCACGGATTTCGCGAATCTTGCCGTTCTCGATCCGGTAGATCAGGCAATAATGATTGTCGTAGCGCTCGCCGGCGTGGGTCACCATGTCGCCCCGCGCTTCCACCGCGACCCATTCATCGTCGGCGATGATCCGGAACGGAACGGTGCGGCGATGCTTCAACAGGGAAGAGACATAGCCGTGGAGGTCACGGAGCACGGATTCCTTGCCGTGAAAGGTCTGCGACCACGAGTACTGGCCCGTGACAGTCATGGTGACGTCGTCGGCCAGGGCATCGGCGAACGAAGTCCGATCGCCGGCGGCAACGCCGGCGAAAATTGTCTCCATCAATTTCTTGTTGTCGGCGGCGCTCATGGGCGGCTTCTCCTTTGATCTGATGTTTCAGATCATCGCGCGCAGAGCCACATTCTTCCAATCGATAGAGAATATGATATATATTCGTCTCATGAATTTGAATTCGCTTGACCTCAATCTATTGGTGGCGCTCGACGCGCTGCTGCTTGAAGGCAATGTCAGCCGGGCCGCGATGCGGATCGGGCTATCGCAGCCGGCCACCAGCCACGCGCTGCAGCGGCTGCGCGACCTGATCGGCGATCCCTTGCTGGTGCGGAACGGCGCCCGCATGGAGCTGACGCCGCGTGCGCTGGCGTTGCGCGGCCCGCTGGCGCAGGCGCTCGACCAGGTGCGCTCCCTGTTCATATCGGACGATTTCGACGCCGCGCGGAGCGAACGGCATTTTCGCCTGATGATGCCGGATCTCGCGGTCGAGCTGCTGATGCCGCCGCTGATGGAGAAGATCACCGGACTGGCGCCGAACGTCCGGATCGACGTGGTGCCGTGGCGGAGCTCTGCAATCTTAACCGCCGAATTCGCCCGCACCCTCGATCTCGTGATCTCGATCGGCGACGCCTTCCGCGGCTTTCACCGCCAGCGCCTTTACACCGACAGCGATGCGCTGGCGGTGCGCCGCGGCCATCCCGCCGCCGCCAAACTGAAAAAGCGCGACGGCTTCCTCAGCGCGCGGCATGTCGCGGTTGTGATCCGCGGCCAGAGCGAGGATCTGATCGACATCTGGCTGCGGCCCAAGGGCATCGAACGGAAGATCGCGCTGGTCGTGCCCGGCTATATCGAGGCGCTGCACGTCACCGCGCGCACGGATCTGGTGGCCTTCGTGCCGCGCCGCCTGATCGGCGCTTTGTCCAGGCAATTGTCGCTCGTAACCATCACCCCGCCGTTCGATCCCGGGATCGACGAGCAGTTCATGTTCTACCCGACCCGCGCCCAGATGGACCCCGGCTCGATCTGGCTGCGCAACATCATGCTCGGCATCGGCCGCGAGATGGAGCGGGAGAAAAAGAAGGCGGCGTAGGGGCACCCCTCGCGGTCGTCCCGGCGAACGTCGGGACCCATCCGTCGCGGCCTTTGTTGAGGAAGGCAACTGCCAGTGTGCCTTAATGATAGGACGCGGCGTATGGGTCCCGGCTCAAGGCCGGGACGACGAAAATTCACACCTTCTCTTCCGCCAGCGCCTTCTGCACGGCGGGCCGGTCCTTCATGCGCTTGAAATGGTCGGCGACCTTCGGCAGCGTCGCCATGTCGACGCCGTCGCCTTCCAGCCATCCCGTCAGCGTGAACAGATAGGGGTCGCAGATCGTGTAGGTCTCGCCCATCATCCATGGGCCCTTGAGCATCTTCTGCTCGAGCAGTGCAAAGACCGCGCCCATGCTTTTCGGAAGCGTCTTCTTCATGTCGGCGAAGGAGGATTCTTCCGTGGCCCAACGGTAGCCACGCCCCTTATGGGAATGCGCCACGTGTACCGTCGAAGACAAATAGCTGTTGATGGCCTGCACCTGCGCGAACGCAAAGGGATCATCGAGCGGCGCCAACTTCGCCTTTGGAAAACTCTGCGCGATGTAGGCCAGCATCGCCACGTTCTCGGTCAGGACGCCGCGATCGGTGACCAGCGCCGGCACGCGGCCTTTCGGATTGATCGCCAAATATTCCGGACTTTGCTGCTGGTTGGTCTTGAAGTCGATCCGCTCGGCGGTGTAGTCGGCGCCGGCTTCCGCCAGCGCGATGTGGGTGGCGAGCGCACAGGTGCCGGGGGCAAAATAGAGCTTGAGCATGTTGGTCCTCACGGGTGATGCCTCAGGTTAGCGGCGCATTGCTGCGCCGTCTATCCCAGGCGAACCCTGAAGTGGCACTCACGCCGCGCGGGGCTGCAACTTGCCGTCGATGTAGACGCTGACGATGGTATCGTCGCCAGGATAGAATTCGGGCGCCACCGTCTGGATCTGAGCCTGGATGCACTTCCACGCGCCGTTCTCGAACAGGTAGGTGTCGGTGTACATGGTCATGCCGGTCACTTCGTTGCCGTCGCGGCGGCGGGTGGCCTTGTTGGTGGAGCGTACCAGCGCGACATCGCCGATGACGGTGATGAGTTCGTCGCGGACATCCCAGTAGGGGATCAGTTTCGGATCGAAGGCGGTCGCCCAGTATTTCAGATAGGTCGCGCGATCCCAGCGCTGTCCGGTCGGCCAGATGCTGATGAAGGCAGGGTGCAGGATGGCGTCGTGCGAGGCCACGTCGTTGGTGATGAAATTATGGATGAAGCGGGCGTTCAACGCGCGCAATTCTTCCATCGTCTCGGCGGATTGATGGTCACGTTTTGCCAATTGCATTTTTCATCTCCTCAATTTTTGTCAAAGCGCCATCCGGCGCGCCATCTCTGCGGTTGCATCGTCTGCCGGAAAAAAGCATTCGATCTTGATCTGTTGCAGCGCCGCGTCCGTCGGCATTGCTAGCGTCGTAAAGGTGGAAAAGAACGCGAGCCGTAAATCACCTTTGGCGAGTTGCATGATCATGACGGGCGAACTGGCCTGCGAATGGCGCGGAAGCCGCCATTCGGCCGGCAGCCCGGGATAGGCCATGATCTCGTCGAACAGCCGGGCGGCCGCGCGGCTACCCTGTGCGACGTCACGGTGCAGGATCTGGATCATCTGGCCGGCGAACTCTTCCCAGTTCACGATGAACTGCCGCAGGCCTTTTGGATGGAAAACGACGTGCATGGCGTTGTCGGCAACGCCGGCTTCCATCCGGTAGGAATCACGAAACGGCTTGAGCAGGCGCGCGGACCCTTGGTTGCGCATCCGAACGTCCCAGTGCCCGTCGACCACGATCCCCGGATACGGCTCCTGCTGCCGCAGGATGAAATCCACCGCCTGCTGCACCGGCTGAAGATTATCGGCCGCGAGCCCCTTGTCGCCGTAGGGCGGCACGAAGCCCGCCGCGACGTGCAAGGCGTTGCGCTCCTCGAGCGGCAGATCGAGCGCGCTGCCGAGGAGTTGCACCATCTCGCGGCTCGGCTGCGACCGGCCGGTTTCCAGAAAGCACAGATGCCGCGCCGATACGTTGGCGTCACTTGCCAGTTCGATCTGGGTTAGTCTGCGCACGCTGCGCCAATGCTTCAGCAGACTGCTGAAGTGCCCGGCCGCGGCATCCTGCAAATTTTGTTTTGGTATGCCCATGTGCCGCAATCTAGACCATCACGTCAGAACGGCAATTACCTCGGATGTAAGTGACAAGCCGCGAAGGGCTTGCAAGACTTGGCGTTCGTTCAATCGTGCGGGGAGTATTCATGGACGGCAGCGCAATCACAAAAATCGTGACGCAGTACATGGCGGCATGGAACGAGCCGGAGGCTGCAGCCCGGCAAGCGCTGCTCGCGCAATGCTGGAGTGACGTCGGCGTCTATCTCGATCCCAGGGCCTCGCTGACGGGGCGGAACGAACTCGCCCGCCACATCGCTGCGACACAGGCCTCACGGCCCGGCGCGCGGCTCGAGTTCATGAGCGGCATCGACGCGCACCACAACGTGGTCCGCTTCCTCTGGCACCTGGTGCGCGCGGACGGCAGCTGCGGCGACATCTCGATCGATTTTGGCGAGCTCGGCCCCGACGGCCGGCTGGTCAGGATCATCGGCTTCTTCGGCGCTCCGCCCGCACCGCCGTAAACGTTGGGGACGGGATACTGGCCGGGCTTTCGCAGTTGCCCCCTGCCGCCCCTCATGTCATGACGCCCCGGAGGTAACAGAGGCGTAGACATGACCGTACTCATCGCCGGCGGTGGCATTGGCGGGCTGACGCTGGCGCTCAGCCTGCACCAGATCGGCGTTCCCGCACGCGTCTTTGAAAGCGTGCCGGAGCTTCGGCCGCTCGGCGTCGGTATCAACGTGTTGCCGCATGCGGTGCGCGAGCTGATCGAGCTCGGCCTGCACGACCAACTCGACGCGGCCGCCGTCCGCACCAAGGAACTGGCGTATTTTTCCAAGCACGGCAAACCGATCTGGAGCGAGCCGCGCGGCGTCGAAGCCGGCTACAAATGGCCGCAATTCTCGATCCACCGCGGCACGCTGCAGCAGATCCTGCTCGACGCCGCGACCGAACGGCTCGGAAAAGAGAACATCCTCACCAGCCACCATCTCACCGGCTGGACAGAAAGCGCCGATGGCGTCCGCGCCGAATTCATCGACAAGGCGACCGGGAAAACGGCCGGGAGCCATGACGGCGTGCTGCTGATTGCCGCCGACGGCATTCATTCGGCGATCCGCGAAAAACTTTATCCGCAGGAAGGCCCGCCGATCTGGAATGGGCGCATCCTGTGGCGCGGCATCACCAAATCTGACGCCTTCCTGTCGGGCCGCACCATGATCATGGCCGGCCACGAGATCCTGAAATTCGTCTGCTATCCGATTTCGAAGCAGCCGGACGCCTCAGGCAAGTCTAGCATCAACTGGGTGGCCGAGCGGCACATGCCGCCGACCTATCAGTGGCGCCGCGAGGACTATAACCGGACCGCCAAGCTCGACGAATTCCTGCCCTGGTTTAAGGACTGGAAATTCGACTGGCTCGACGTGCCCGGCCTGATCCGCAACTGCCCGCATGCGTACGAATATCCGCTGGTCGACCGCGATCCGATTCCGCAATGGACCTTCGGCCGGGTCACATTGATGGGCGACGCCGCGCATCCGATGTACCCGATCGGCTCCAACGGCGCCTCGCAGGCGATTCTGGATGCCCGTGTGATCACCCGCGAAATCCTGGCGCACGGCCCGACTAATGCCGCGCTCACGGCCTACGAGGCCGAGCGCCGGCCCGCGACCACTGATCTGGTCATGCTGAACCGGCGCAACGGGCCGGAACAGGTGATGCAGATGGTCGAGGAGCGCGCGCCCGACGGTTATGAGGTCGTCACCGACGTGCTGTCGCTCAAGGAATTGGAAGACATCGCGGCCAATTACAAGCGCGTCGCCGGTTTCCAGGTCGAAGGCCTCAACGCCAAGCCGCCGATCGTGCAGTTCGGGCGCTAACGACCTGATAGCTTCGCAGTCTCGACCAGCCGCGCGCTGGTGGTGGCCGTTGCCAAGACGGTGCCATCTTCAGACATCAGCCTGCCCTCGACAAAGGCGATGGTCTTGCCAAGCTGTGTCACGGTCGCTTCACCGACAATCTTGCCCGGCTTGGCCGGAGTTAGAAAATTCACGGTCATGGTGATGGTCGCGGTGTAAAGTTTTCCGTCGGTCATCGCGAACACCGCCGGCCCCATGGTGTCGTCGAGCATTGCGGAGAGAATGCCGCCCTGGACGAAGCCGGCCGGATTGCAGAAATCCTTGCGGCCGTCGAAGCCGATCCGGATCCAGCCATCGTTGGGCCGTGCATCGAGCAGATGCCAGCCGAGCAGTCTTGAGGATGGCGGGAGCGTGAGATGGTCGAGCGCGGTTGCGATCATGGGAACCTCCTGATCGCCGCGTTGTAGCGGAGGCCTGCTGACAGCATGGTGTCAGCAGACCAGAACTGCCTCCCAAATAAATAGTGGACTACTCAAGCGCACGAGACATCTGTCTCATCGCTCCATTTTCGAGATACATAACCCCGTTTGGGGCCGAACTGCTGATGAACTCAGCGACAAAGGCGCGCCCGATATCGTCCTGCTCAATCGTGCCAAAAGGTCCGGGAATCAGACGCCCCAGCCAGGCCACATAGCGCGGCGTGTGAGCATTGCCCGCGATAATTCCCGGACGAAAAATCGCGAGGCGTTGGAAGCCTATCCCTTGAACCGTCTCTTCCTTCAACCCCATGACCCGCACATAGCGAATCCTGCTTTTCGAGCTGCTTCCCACTGCCGAGAGCAGTGAAAACCGTGTGATACCCCCGGCCTGACAACCGCGGGCAAAGCCACCGACCACGCCAATTTCGAGGGCCTTCAATTCCTCCTCACTCCACTTCAAGCTGCCTTTGCCGACACCCACACAGGATGCCGCATAGACAGGATCGCCTAGCGCAACCATGCTCTGCGCAAGCTTGGTCACTTCTGCCGGAAACTGAGCAGCTGCCGTATCCAGGATCACCTGCCGCACACGGGGATCAGCGCTCAGGGAAATCGCCCTGCGATTGACCATCACGACTTCAGCGCAGGACGGCTCAGCAGCCAGCGCGCGCACCACCGCAGCTCCCACCTGCCCCGTGCCACCGATGATCAAGACACGAAATACCATTTTAGGCCTTTTACTGTTTGGCGCTCCATCCACAGCCGGATTTGGCGATGGCTTGCTAGAGATTTAGCCCGTGCGCGATCGCCTTGCGCATGACATTGGGCAGCGCCTCACCCGCGAGCGTCGCGATCGGGACCCAGCGCATTCCGTCCGGTGCTCGCGTCCGCGCGGCCACCTTCGCCGTGTAGATCACCAGCTCAAGCGGAAAATGCGTGAAGACATGCGTCACCACGCCCACCTTGCGATGCCATTTGGCGATCCCCTTGAGCGCCGGCGCCTGCTGCAAGGCCGCATTGTCGTCCTGGCCGGCGAGCCAGTCCGAGCCCGGGACTTCGGTCATGCCGCCAAGCAGGCCTTTTTCCGCGCGGGTGCGGACCAGCAATTCATCGCCCCGCGTGACGATGAAGGCCGCGCCGCGGCGCATCGTTCCCGTCTTCTTCGGCGCTTTGCGCGGAAAAATCTCCTGATCGCCGCGTGACCGTGCCAGGCAATCGTCGTTCAGCGGACACAGCACACATGCCGGTTTCTTCGGTGTGCAAATCGAAGAGCCCAAATCCATCAGAGCCTGCGCGCTATCGCCGGCACGGGAGGGACCCAATAATGTGGCTGCCAATTGCTGGATCAACGGCTTGGCCTGTGGCAGCGGCTCCTCGACGGCGAACAGCCGCGACGTCACGCGCTCGATATTGCCGTCGACCGGCATGGTTCTGATATCGAACGCAATCGCCGAGATCGCCGCTGCCGTGTACGGCCCGATCCCCGGCAAGCTGCGCAGACCTTCTTCGGTATCCGGAAACACCCCGCCATGGTCGCGCAACACCGCCACCGCGCAGGCGTGCAGATTGCGCGCCCGCGAATAGTAGCCGAGCCCGGCCCACATCCGCAGCACGTCATCGAGCGAGGCCCGGCCAAGCGCCGCGACATCGGGCCAGCGCGTCACAAACTTCAGGAAGTACGGCCCGACCGTTTTGACGCCGGTCTGCTGCAGCATGATTTCGGACAGCCAGATCCGGTAGGGAACCGCGCGCTCCCCCGCCGGCGGCCGCCACGGCAGCACGCGGCGATGCCGGTCGTACCAATCGAGCAGCAGCGCGGGACGGCCCGGCGTCGCACTTCCTCGTCGTCGGGGTTTGGTGGCCACGGCAGGATTCATGAAGGCACTGTAATAGCGGGATGACATTCTCTCCACGTCATGCCCGTGCTTGTCGCGAGCATCCACGTCTTTCTTTGCCCGGTTCCTGTCGCAAGCCGCTCCGTGCTATAAGCCCCCATGGCAAAACCCGGCCCGATCTCCGCAAAACCGCTTTCCGTCCTGCTCGGCGACGTGTTTTCCGACGCCTATGCTAAGCAGGGGTTCGCCGCGCGCGAGCTGGTGACGCGCTGGGCTGAGATTGCAGGCCGCGAGATCGCGGCCCATTCCGAGCCGCTGAAGATGCAATGGCCGCGGCCGGTCGAGGGCCAGCCGCAGGAACCGGCCACCCTGGTGCTGCGGGTGGAAGGTCCGATGGCGCTGGAAATCCAGCATTCCTCCGACGTGATCCTGGAGCGGGTCAACCGCTTCTTCGGCTGGAGCGCGGTCGGACGGCTGGCGCTGCGGCAGGCGCCGCTGTCGCGCCGGGACCGGCCAAAACCGTCCCGCGCGCCGGACCCGAAGGCGGTCGCCGAGATCGCCAAAACCCTGTCCTCGGTCGAGGATGACGAATTGCGCGACGCGCTGGCGCGGCTCGGTGCCTCGATCAAGCGAAATTGAGCCTGCCGCGCGCCCGGCCCGCGGCAACCTGCCATTGCCACAATTATCGTTTCAAGCTACGCGAAGGCTCGTTTTTCGTACTTCTTCGGGCGTGAACGCGCCAATCGGGAGCTGACCTTGATCATCACGCGCCGCGCCTTCACCGCCGCCCTTTCGCTGACCGGGCTTGCCGCCCTCGCCGGCTTCTCGCCGCTGCGGCTGATCAATGACGCGCTGGCACAGGGCGCCGCCGACGTCGCCAAGCCGCAGTCGCTGCCGGACATGGCGCTCGGCCCGGCGAATGCCTCGGTCACCATCACCGAATACGCCTCGATGAGCTGCTCGCATTGCGCAGCGTTCACGGAGCAGGTGTTCCCCAAGATCAAGGCGGAATTCATCGACACCGGCAAGATCCGTTTCGTGTTCCGCGAATTCCCGCTCGACATCAAGGCCGCCGCCGGTTCGATGCTGGCGCGCTGCATCGCCAAGGACGACGCGCCGAAATATTTCGCGGTCGTCGACCTCCTCTTCAAGCAGCAGAACGACTGGGTGCTGAAGAACACCACGGAGACGCTGATCCGGATCGGCAAGCAGGCCGGCCTCACGCAAGCGGCGGTGGAAGATTGCCTCAAGGACCAGAAGCTGCTCGACAAGATCGCGGCCGACCAGAAATACGCCGCCGAGGTGCTGAAGGTGCAGTCGACGCCGACCTTCTTCATCAATGGCGAGATGATCAAGGGCGAGCAGAGCTTCGAGGAGTTCAGCAAGCGCATCAATTCGATGCTCAAGAGCTGATCGGCTCATTTTGAGGGAGCGGGCCTGATCGGCCGGCGCGCGAAGCGAACAAATCCCTGTTGAAAACCTGATTCGCCCACCGGATTCATACGGGCCTGTAAGCCCTGCAAAAACCTCGACAAAAGGCTTGGGAAAAGCCCTTCGCGCCCGTTGCCCTTCGGCCCCGGCCTCGCCATTGTCGCGCTCCATAAGAGACGCAACGCGCGACTCATCCACACACCGACATTGCCTTCCATGGTATTGTCACGGCAGGGAGATTCGCGCCCGGCCAACAGAGAATCGTGTTCATGAAACTCACGCGCCTCCGCCTTCATGGTTTCAAGTCGTTCGTTGAACCCACCGACTTCATGATCGAGCCCGGCCTGACCGGTGTGGTCGGGCCGAACGGCTGCGGCAAATCCAACCTTGTCGAGGCACTACGCTGGGCGATGGGCGAGACCTCGCACAAATCGCTGCGCGCCGCCGACATGGATGCGGTGATCTTTGCCGGTTCCGGCAACCGTCCGGCGCGCAACCACGCCGAAGTGGTGATGACGATCGACAATGCCGATCGCTCGGCGCCGGCGGCAATGAACGACCGCGAGATTCTGGAAATTTCCCGACGCATCGAGCGCGAAGCAGGCTCGGTCTATCGCATCAATGGCCGCGACGTCCGCGCCCGTGACGTGCAGATCCTGTTCGCCGATGCCGCCACTGGCGCGCGTTCGCCGGCACTGGTTCACCAAGGCAAGATCGGCGAAATCATTCAGGCCAAGCCCGAACAGCGCCGCCGCGTGCTGGAAGACGCCGCCGGCGTCGCCGGGCTGCACGCCCGCCGCCATGAAGCCGAATTGCGGCTGCGGGCGGCCGAGACCAACCTCACCCGCGTCGAGGACGTGATCGGCCAGCTCTCCGGCCAGGTCGACGGCTTGAAGAAGCAGGCGCGGCAGGCGATCCGGTTCCGCGAAGTCGCCGCCAAGGTGCGCAAGGCCGAGGCCACGCTGTTCCATCTGCGCTGGCTCGAAGCCAACACCGACGTGGCGGAAGCCGCGCGCACCCATGACCTCAACGTGCGCGAGATGGCTGAACGCACCCGTGAACAGGCTGAAGCGGCCCGTATCCAGGCGATCCGCGCCTCCGAACTGCCCGCGCTGCGCGAGGGCGAAGCCCGCGCCGCGGCCGGACTGCAACGCCTCACCAATGCGCGCGAGCTGCTCGACCGCGAGGAAGAGCGCGCGAAGGAGCGTGTCGCCGAACTCGACCGCCGCCTGACCCAGTTCACCGCCGACATCGCACGCGAACAGCAGCAGACCTCGGACGCCGAAGTCGCCTTGCTGCGGCTCGACACCGAAGATTCGGAAATCAAGGAAGAGATCAAGTCGCGCGTCGAGAAGCGCAGCGGCGTCGATGAACGCGTCTCCGAAGCGGAAGCGACGCTGGCCGCCGCCGAGCGCATGTTCTCGGAATTGACGACGGTGCTGGCCGACCTCACCGCCAAGCGCAACCAGTTAGAGGCCGGCGTGCGCACCCATCGCGACCGCCTGGCCCGGCTCGACCAGGAAATCGCCAACGTCCAGGCTGAGGAAACCAAGCTCGCGCAGGAAACCGGCAATCTCGGCGACATCGACGCGCTTGCCGGCGCCATGGAAACCGCGCAGGAAACGCTCGCCGCATCGGAAGCCGCCGCGCAGGCCAACGAGGCCGGCCATGTCGCCGCGCGTGCACGGCTGGAAGCGTCACGTGCGCCGCTGGCGGAAGCCGACAAGCGCGTGCAACGGTTAGAGACCGAAGCGCGCACGATTTCAAAGCTCGTCAATGGCGAGACCAAGAACCTGTGGCCGCCGATCATCGATGGCGTCACCGTCACCAAGGGGTACGAAAAGGCGCTTGGCGCCGTGCTCGGCGACGACCTCGATGCACCGATCGATCCGTCCGCGCCGATGCGCTGGACCAATGCGGGTGCAACCTTCGACGATCCGGCGTTGCCCGCGGGCGTCGAAGCGCTTGCCGCCCATGTCGAAGCGCCGTCCGAGTTGGCGCGCCGTCTGGCGCAGATCGGCGTCGTCGCCAAGGAGCGCGGCGCGGAACTGGTGTCTCAGCTGAAGACCGGCCAGCGGCTGGTGTCGCTGGAAGGCGACGTCTGGCGCTGGGACGGCTTTGTCGCCGCCGCCCACGCCCCGACCGGCGCCGCACGGCGTCTCGCCGAACGCGCCCGCCTGGTCGATATCGAAAACGAGCTGGAGCAGGCCCGTAGCGATGCGGCCGCCAAGCGGCAGGCGCTGGAAGACGCCGAGAGCGAATTGAAGGCGGCATCGGGCGCCGAGTCTGCTGCCCGTGACGCCTGGCGTGCCGCGCAGCGCGAGGCCGATGCCGCACGCGAACGCCATGCCGCGACCGAGCGCGAGATCAACCGCCACGCCGCACGCAAAGCGACGCTGACAGAAGCCCATACGCGCATTGCCGCCGACCGTGCCGAGGTCGAGGCCGCGCATGAGAACGCCAATGCGGTGCTGGCCGAGCTGCCGCCGAGCCTCGAGACCGAAACCAGGCTCGGCACCGTTCGCACCGACATCGAGGGCCATCGCCGCTTCGCAGCACAAGTGCGTGCCGAAGCGCAGGCGCTGGCGCGCGAGGCTGAACTGGCCGACCGCCGTGTGCAGGCGATCCTCGCCGAGCGCACCGAATGGCAGAACCGCAAGCAAAGCGCAGCCTCGCAGGTTTCCACCATCGAAGCCCGCGTCACCGAAGTGACCGCAGAGCGTGCCGAGCTCGAAGACGCGCCGGCGCTGTTCGCCCAGAAGCGCCGCGCGCTGATCAGCGAGATCGAGTCCGCCGAAAGCGCGCGCCGCGTCGCCGCGGATGCGCTGGCTGCGGCCGAGAGCGTGATGGCGGAGACCGACCGCGAGGCAAAGGCTTCGCTGGAAGCGCTCTCCAGCGCCCGCGAGGCGTGCGCCCGCGCCGAGGAACGCATGGACGGCACCAGGCGCCGCCTCTCCGACATCGAGCGCGAAATCCACGACATGCTCGAAGTCGAACCGCATGCCGTGGCTGGTCTGGCCGAACTCGAGCCGGGCGCGGAATTGCCGCCGCTCGCCGAGATCGAGGAAAACCTAGAAAAGCTGCGCCGCGACCGCGAGCGGCTTGGCGCGGTCAATCTGCGCGCCGAGGAAGAGCTGCGTGAAGTCGAGACCCAGCACACGGCATTGACCACCGAACGCGACGACCTCGTCGAAGCCATCAAGCGGCTGCGCCAGGGCATCCAAAGCCTCAACAAGGAGGCGCGCGAGCGGCTCTTGACCTCGTTCGAAACCGTCAACGAGCACTTCAAACGGCTGTTCACCGAATTGTTCGGCGGCGGCGAAGCCGCATTGCACCTGATCGAGAGCGAAGATCCGCTGGAAGCCGGCCTCGAAATCATCGCCAAGCCGCCCGGCAAGAAGCCGCAGACGCTCTCACTGCTGTCGGGCGGCGAGCAGGCGCTGACCGCGCTGGCGCTGATCTTTGCGGTGTTCCTCACCAATCCTTCGCCGATCTGCGTGCTGGACGAAGTCGACGCGCCGCTCGACGACCACAACGTCGAACGGTTCTGCAACCTCTTGCATGAAATGACGTCCTCGACCGAAACCCGCTTCATCATCATCACGCATAATCCGATCACGATGGCGCGGATGAACCGGCTGTTCGGCGTCACCATGGCCGAACGCGGGGTGTCGCAACTGGTCTCGGTCGGCCTCGACGACGCCGTGAAGATCCTCGACCAGCACGTGGCGTAGGACCAACGTCGTCATTCCGGGGCGCGAAGCGAACCCGGAATCTCGAGATTCCCCGGTGCGCAATTGCGCACCTGAGGTCTGGTCCTTTGGACCATCCCGGAATGACGTGAGGATGACGGCAGGCGATGACCTCACCCGACCTCCCCGCCGAACTGAAAGCCGCGCTTGACGTCAAGCTGCGCGGTTTTTCGCGGAGCGACGCGGCGGAACGCTCGGCGTTGATCTCGAAAAATTACCGCGATGGCGGCGGCTCCGGCACGATCCGATCCGAGACCGATGCACTGGCCTATGCGCTGGCGCGGATGCCGGCGACCTATGCCGCGGTCACCGCCAGCCTGAATGCGCTCGGTGAAATCCGCCCCGATTTTGCGCCCAAAACCCTGCTCGATATCGGCGCCGGGCCGGGCACAGCGAGTTGGGCAGCGGCGGAAGCATTTTCCTCGCTGCGAAGCTTTACCCTGCTCGACGCCAACGACGCGTTGCGCAAACTGGCGCTCGATCTGGTCAGCGAGAGTTTTCGCCTGCGCGAACTCCAATACGAACGCAGCGAGGCACGCAGCGCCCTGATCAAGGCTGACGCCGCCGACCTCGTCATCGCCAGCTACGTGATCGGCGAACTCAGTGCCACCGAACAAAGCGCACTCGCCGGGCTGATGTGGGAAAAGACCCGCGAGACGCTGCTGGTGGTCGAGCCCGGCACACCGGCGGGCTATGCGCGGATCATCGCGCTGCGCGAGCGCTTGATCGCGGCCGGCGCGCATGTCGCCGCCCCCTGCCCGCACGACGGAACATGTCCGCTTGCCGCGCCGGACTGGTGTCATTTCACCCAGCGCCTGCAACGCTCGCGCGCGCACAAGCAGGTCAAGGGCGCCGAGCTGCCCTACGAGGACGAAAGATTCGCCTATGTGGCGTTAACACGCGCGCCGTTAGCGGCGCGCCCGGCCCGGGTGTTGTCACAGCCGGCCGTCTCCAAGGTCGAAGTCACGGCCAAGCTTTGCACCCCGGCCGGCCTGGTCCTCAGCCGGACGCCCCGCCGCGCCAAGGCGGATTATGCCGTTGCCCGGCGCTGGCGCTGGGGGGATGCGGTGGCGGAGCAAACGGGTCGTCCCGGCGAAGGCCGGGACCCATAGCCACCGGCACCAGTTAGGCGAAGAAAGCGTTCGTCAGCGTGCCCAACGAAAGGCCGCGGCGTATGGGCCCCGGCCTTCGCCGGGGCGACGAAAGAGTGAACTTATCCCGCCCTGGTTTCGACTAAACGAAACCCCACGTCGCGGCGGGCTGCCGCACGCCCCGGTTTTCGTCTAGGTTCCACACTTTCTTCGCCTCATCAGGAGTTGTTTGCCATGTCGACGAGCTGGATCGTTATCGGCGTCATTGTCATTCTCGTGCTGTTCGCCATCGGTGCGTATAACCGCCTGGTCGCGCTGAGCCAGCGTGTCGGCCAGGCCTTTGCCGACATCGACGTGCAGCTCAAGCAGCGCCACGACCTGATCCCGAACCTGGTGGAGACCGTAAAGGGCTACGCCAGCCACGAGCGCGGCACGCTCGACGACGTGATCAAGGCCCGCAACTCCGCGATGTCCGCGCAAGGGCCGGCGCAGATCGGCGCCGCCGAGAACCAGCTGAGCGGTGCGCTCGGCCGCCTGATCGCGCTGTCGGAGGCCTATCCGGACCTCAAGGCCAACACCAATTTCCAGCAGCTCGCCGGCGAACTGTCCGACCTCGAAAACAAGATCGCCTCGAGCCGCCGCTTCTTCAACAACGCGGTTCAGGAATACAACACCGGCATCCAGCAGCTGCCCGCCGCGCTGTTCGCCGGCATGTTCGGCTTCACCAAAAAGGAATTCTTCGATCTCGGCGCCAGCCGCACCGAAGTCGAGGTCGTGCCGACCGTAAAATTCTAACGGCCCGCGACATTCCAGCGAGAAACAGCACATCATGGCCGCGTACGGGCTCTACACGCATATTGCATCGAACAAGTTTCGTTCGATGCTGCTGCTCGCCGGCCTGTTCCTGCTGATCTACGTGCTGGTCTATGCCGGCGCGCTGCTCGCGGAAGTCGTGATCCGCAGCGACGCCTCGGTCGATTATTATTTGCGGGCCGCAGGGCGCGATCTGGTCACGGCCTTTCCCTATGCGACAGGCATCGCGGCGCTCTGGATCGTGATCGCGTATTTTTTCCACCAGAACATGATCGACGCCGTCACCGGCGGCGAGGACGTGACGCGAAAGCAGCAGCCGCGGCTCTATAATCTCCTGGAAAACCTCTGCATCTCGCGCGGCCTTCCGATGCCGAAGCTGAAGGTGATGGACAGCCCGGCGCTGAACGCATTCGCGAGCGGCCTCAACCGCCGGCAATACGCCATCACCGTCACCACAGGGCTGCTGAGGACGCTCAACGACCAGGAGGTCGAGGCGGTGCTGGGCCATGAGCTGACCCATATCCGCAACGGCGACGTGCAGCTGATGGTGATCGCGGTCATCATCGCCGGCGTGGTCGGCTTCTTCGGCGAACTGTTCTTCCGCATGTTCACCAACCTGTCGTGGAATTCGTCCGGCGGATCGTGGTCATCCTCGTCCTCACGTTCGTCGTCCTCTTCGTCCTCGGACAGCGACAACAAGAGCTCCGGCGGCGGTGCGATCATCGTCGTCATCATCGCGGTCGCGCTGATCCTGCTGGCCTGGCTGCTGTCGCAGGTGGTCAAACTGGCGCTGTCGCGGTCGCGCGAATTGCTGGCCGACGCCGGCTCGGTCGAACTGACCAAGAACCCGGACGCCATGATCACGGCGCTGCGCAAGATCGAAAATCGCGGCGAGCTTCCCGGCGCCACCTCGGCTGTGATGGAACTGTGCTTCGACAATCCCCGCGAGGGATTTGCCGATCTGTTCGCGACCCATCCGTCGGTGGATTCGCGGGTCAAGGCGCTGGTGCAATATGCCGGCGGCCGCGATCCGGGCCCGCTGGCCTTGCCTGACGAGGCCGACGACGAGCCGGAGGATCAGGCGGAACCGCAGTCGGCGGACCAGCTGCCGCCCCCGGTCACCCACGGTCCGTGGAGCGATGCCGCAGCGCCCGCGGGCCTGCCGCAAGGTCAGCGGCAGGGCGGACGACAGGGTCCTGGCTGGGGACCCTGGGGCCGGCACAGCTGAGCCCTCGGTACGGCGACATTAACGAATTACCTACGAATAACGCCGGTGCGGGCTCAAGGAATTGAATTCTCCCTTGTTTCTGCCATGTTCGCGCCCAAACAGGTATATGGGGACCTGCCGATCGCTCCCGCGATCGGGGGCGCGTAGTAGGAAATTCCATGGCAAAGCCAGTCGTGATTGTGGTGGGCGCGGACAAGGGCGGGGTCGGCAAGACGACCGTGTCGCGAACGCTCCTGGATTATTTCAGTGCCAACAACGTCCCGACCCGGGCGTTCGACACCGAGTCGCCGCGCGGCACGCTGATGCGCTTCCACCCCGACATCACCCAGATCGTCGACATGACGACGACCGCGGACCAGATGAAGATCTTCGACACGCTCAATGCCGGGACCTCGGTGACCGTGATCGACGTGCGCGCCGGACTGCTGTCGCCGGCGCTGGCCTCGCTCCGCGACATCGGCTTTCTCGATGCCGCCAAGGCCGGCCAGATCACCTTTGCGGTGTTCCATATCCTGGGCCCCTCGATCGCCTCGCTGGACGAAATCGCCGAGACCGCCAATTTCATGCAGGGCGCCAAATATTACCTGGTGAAGAACTTCATCAACGACACCCAGTTCTTCCAGTGGGACCAGGCGACCTACAATTCCTATTTCCACCGCATCAAGGATGCCACCGAGCTCACGATCCCCAAGCTCAACGAAATGGCCTATGAGCAGGTCGAGGTCTCCTCGGTGCCGTTCCTCAAATTCGTCGCCAACAAGGGCACCAACGACGAGGCCGCGAACTATTCGTTCGTGCTCCGCGGCTATGTCCGGCACTGGCTCGCCAATGTCTGGAGCGAGTTCGACCGCATCAAGCTGACCGACCTGGTCGGCGGCGGCAGCGGCAGCGGCAAATCGAGCACCCGCAGCGGCGAAAAATAATCGCGCCAGGTGCGCGATGGGGCTGGATTAGGCGGAAAAATCGCCTGATATAGCGCGTGATGAGCCCCACGTCCGTCTACATCATCTGCTCGCCCCGCCCGCTGGTCGGCAAGACGCTGATCGCGCGGCTGCTCAGCGAATTCCTGCTGTTGAAGAACGGCACGGTGATCTCCTTCGACATCAATCTGAAGGAACCCTCGCTGCTGGAATATCTGCCGCGCACCACCGAGACGGCCGACGTCATCGACACCTTCGGCAAGATGCAGCTGATGGACCGCCTGATCGTCAATGACAGCGTCGCCAAGGTCATCGACCTCGGTTTCCATGCTTTCGACGAGTTCTTCAAGATGACCGATGAGATCGGCTTCATGAAGGAAGCCGTGCGCCGCGGCGTCGCGCCGGTGATCCTGTTCGTGGCCGATACCGACCGCGCCTCGGCCACGGCCTACAACATGCTGAAACAGCAAATTCCTGCGAATGCCCTGATCGCGATCGACAATGAGCACGTCGTACGCGGCGAACTGCCCGCCGCGATGGAACGGGGACGCGTGCTGCGGATCTCGGCGCTGCCGGTGTTCCTGAAGACCTATATCGACCGGCTGACCTTCTCCTTCACGGGCTATCTGCGCCAGGAGAAGGATTCCTCGACCGAACTGCATCAATGGATCCGCAGGAACTACACCAGCTTCCGCGAGCTGGAGCTCAGCCGGATGCTGCAGAGGTCGTGAAGCCGACCAAACAATATTACCCGGATAATATTGACGCAGGCCCGTCGGACTGGTACCGCCTCCCCGACAGCAAATCTCCGCGCGAGGCCTCCGGTGACATCAGACAGAAAAGCCGCCATCGCCGCCTACAAGGAGCGGAAGACCATCGCGGGGATTTTCGTGATCCGCAGCAAGGCCTCGGCCGAGCAATGGGTCGGTCAGGCCCCTGACCTCGAAAAGATCCAGAACCGGATCTGGTTTTCGCTGCGCCAGGGCAGCCACACCTGCCGCAGCCTGCAGGCGGCATGGACCACGCATGGGCCGGAAAATCTGACCTTCGAGGAGTGCGAGCGGCTGGAAGAGGAAGAGACGTCCTACATCAGGGATGCGCTGTTGAAGGAGCGCCTGCTCTATTGGCGCAAACAACTCGGCGCCGCTGCGGTCTAATGTCGTCCCTGCGCACGTGTTCGCAGGGACGACGAGGAAGAAAACTCAATGCCCTTCGAACGCCATCAGCGTTCGCACCGGCACGTCCATTGCCCGCAGCTTGTCGGCGCCGCCCAGATCAGGCAGGTCGATGACGAAGCAGGCCGCGACCACGTGGGCGCCGATCTGGCGCAGCAGCTTCACCGCGCCTTCCGCGGTGCCGCCGGTAGCGATGAGATCGTCGACCAGGATGACACGTTCGCCGGGCTGCACGGCGTCGGCATGCATCTCCATTTCATCGAGGCCGTATTCCAGCGAATAGGCGATCCGCACGGTGGTGTGCGGCAGCTTGCCTTTCTTGCGGATCGGCACGAAGCCGGCGGAGACCTGATGCGCCACAGCACCGCCGAGGATGAAGCCCCTCGCCTCGATGCCGGCGACCTTGTCGACCTTGCTGCCGGCCCAGGGCTGCACCAGTTCATCGACCGAGCGGCGGAACGCGCGCGCATCCGCGAGCAGCGTGGTGATATCGCGGAACAGGATGCCCTTCTTCGGGTAATCCGGAATGGTGCGGACGGTGGCTTTCAGATCATGTTCAAACGTCATCGGTTTCTCTTTTCCCCACTGTCATTCCGGGATGGTGCGCAAGCACCAGACCCGGAATCTCGAGATTCTCAGATGTGCAATAGCACATCGTAGTTCGATGCTTCGCATCGCCTCGGAATGACCAGTGTAAATGTCTTGCACTCAATTCGCCGCAACATGCAGCCGGAACGCGTTCTCGACAATACGTAAACCCACCTCCCCGCCGAGCGACATCAGCGATTCCGGGTGAAACTGCACGCCGCCGACCGGCAGGGTCTTGTGTTCGATCGCCATCGCGACGCCGTCCTCGGTGGTCGCGGTGACCGTGAGCACGTCGGGCACGCTGTCGCGCTCGACATAGAGCGAGTGATAGCGGCCGATCACGATCTCATTGGGCAGGTTCTGCATCAACCGCCCGCCCCGCACCTGGACCCGCGACGGCCGGCCGTGCGCGGGCTGACCGAGTTGCCCGAGCTGGCCGCCGAAATATTCGCCAATTGCCTGCACGCCGAGGCAGACGCCGAAGATCGGCAGCTTCTTCTCCAGCGCCGTTCCAATGGTTTTCGAGATCCCGAAATCCTCGGGCCGGCCCGGACCCGGCGACAGCACCAGCAGATCCCAGTTCTTCTGGTTCAGCATCTGCTGCGCATGAACGTGCCGGACCACGGTCACGGATGCGCCGACCTGCCGGAAATAATCCGCCAGCATGTGCACAAAACTGTCGTCGTGATCGATCAACAGCACCTTCTTGCCCGAACCGGTGGCATCCGGCGCGAACGCCGACAGCGGCTTCGGCGGATCGCCGCGCAGCGCCTGGAACAGGGCGGCCGCCTTGACCTGGCATTCCCTGTCTTCGGCGGCGGGATCCGAATCGAACAGACAGGTCGCGCCGACGCGCACTTCGGCGAGCCCGTCCTTCATCCGGATGGTGCGGATGGTAAGCCCGGTGTTGATGCTGCCGTCGAAATTCACAGCACCGATCGCGCCGGCATACCAGCGCCGGGACGAGCGCTCATTGTCCTCGACGAACTGCATCGCCCATAATTTCGGTGCACCCGTCACCGTCACCGCCCAGGCGTGGGTCATGAACGCATCGAGCGAGTCGAAGCCGGGGCGAAGAATGCCCTCGACATGGTCGACGGTGTGGAACAGCTTTGAGTAGGTCTCGATCTGGCGCCGCGCCAGCACCTTGATGGTGCCGGGCACGCAGACGCGCGCCTTGTCGTTGCGGTCGACGTCGGTGCACATGTTGAGTTCGAATTCGTCTTTTTCCGAATTCAGCAATTGCCGGATTTGCTCGGCATCGCCGATCGCGTCGACACCGCGCGCGATGGTGCCCGAGATCGGGCAGGTCTCGACCCGCCGTCCGTCGGAGCGCACGAACATTTCCGGCGAGGCGGCGACGAGAAACTCGCCCTCGCCGAGATTCATCAGCGCGCCATAGGGCGACGGGTTGATGCGGCAGAGCCGCTGGAACACTTCGGCCGGCGAACGCTCGCACGGCTCGGCGAATAACTGCCCGGGCACCGCCTCGAACAGATCGCCACGCGCGAACGCGGCGCGTGCGGTCTCAACCGTCGCCTGGTATTCGCCGGGCGCGTGATCGGCAAAACCCTGCCGCGGCGTCCTGGCGTAGACGCTCTCGGCGGTGTCGCGCGGCAGGCCGGCGGTGGATCTGCCGTTCCAGCTGAAATCGTAACTCAGCACCACGCCGCGGCCGGTGGCGCGGTCATAGGCGAGCAGGCGATCCGGCACATACAGCACGATGTCGCGCTGGTCGGCCTCGCGCGCGCGCTTCTGCACGAGGTCCTCGATCTGGAATACGAGGTCGTAGGCGAAGGCGCCGAACAGGCCGAGCAGCGGATCGTCATTGGCGGTGAAGCTTGCGACGAGATCGCGCACCAGCGACATCACGCTGGCGCGGCGGGTGCGCTGGTCTTCATCGACAGGCGCGGGTCCGCGGATGATATGGCCGGCGAGACGCGACGCGCTCTGCTCGGTGACGACGACGCAAGGCTCGCGCAGGACGTCGCCGAGAAAGGCGATCAGCACCTCGCCGCGCCCGTTAAGCGCGCTAAGCGCGAAATTCGCGCCCTCGGTTTCCAGCACCAGCGGCGGGTCGGAAAAACCGAGGTCAAAGCTCTCGTAGCGGCCCGGCACCGTGGTGCCCGAAGACAGCACCACGCCACGGCGGCGGTCGAGCAGGTCGATCAGGTCATCGAGCCGCTTGGCGTCGCCGGAAAATTGCTCAACGGTGCGCGAGATCGCAAGACCACTGGCGGTCCGGTATTCGCTGTGCTCGGGCAGGGAGAAGACGGTCCTGTTCATGTGATCCTCTTACGAAACTTGGTGAGGGAACGCCACACAGGACAAACGAAGGGCAAACAAACTAACCGCCGGTCGCACTGCGATGGCGACCTTCGACGATTGTTAAAATGAAATCGCACCGGCCACCTCTTTAAGAGGTGCGCCACCAAAGACGGGATGGGCGGACGGCGGTGCTCATGGCGCTTAATCACCATCCGCCGCGAGCGATGTCAAGGGAGGCCCTGGCGCCCTGGCCTGCCCGTGCCTGGCCCGCCGGCCATCTTTTGGGGTTTGAAACGGGCAAAATCCGCGTAGCATCCGGCCCAAGCGGCGGCGGCAACAACGCCCGAAAACAACAAGCAGGCGGAGGCAAGGGATGGCATTGCTGGGTCTGGGATACGCGGGCTTCGGATCGGATGCGCTGGAGGACTGGCGCCAGTTCGGGACCTCGCTGGTCGGCCTGCAGGCGGTCGAGCGCGGCAACTCGCTGCTGGCCTTCCGGATGGACGACCGCAAGCAGCGCATCGTCATCGACCGCGCGATGGGCGAAGGCGCGCGCTTCTTCGGCTGGGAAGTCGCCGACGCGGCGGCGCTGGACCAGCTTGCAGTCCGGCTCGAACAAGCCGGCGTCAATGTCACGGCCGAGCCAAAGACGCTGGCCGATGCCCGGCGCGTGCGCGGCCTGATCTCGTTTCGCGATCCCGGCGGCAACCGGCTCGAGGCGTTTTACGGCGCCGAGATCGACGAGACGCCGTTCAGTCCGGGCCGCTCGATCTCGGGCTTTCGCACCGGTCCGCTCGGCCTCGGACATGCCGTACTGACCGTCGAGCACATCGATCCGATGATGGCGTTCTATGTCGACGTGCTCGGCTTCGGGCTTTCCGACTACATCGAAAAGCCGTTCCGCGCCTATTTCTTTCACGTCAACGCGCGGCATCACAGCCTGGCGCTGATCGAGACCGGCAAGAACGGCATGCATCATCTGATGGTGGAATTGTTCTCGCTCGACGATGTCGGGCAATCCTACGACATCGCAATGATGCAGCCGGACCGAATCGGCGTCACGCTCGGCCGCCACACCAACGATTTCATGACCTCATTCTACGCCAAGACACCGTCGTCCTTCATGATCGAATGCGGCTGGGGCGGCCGCCAGATCGATCCCGCGACATGGCAGCCGGTCGAAATGCATCACGGCCCGAGCCTGTGGGGACACGAGCGCGTCTGGCTGCCGCCAAAAGACCGCGAGACCGCGCGCCAGATGCGGATGCAAGCCGCCACCGAAGGCCTGCGCGCGCCGGTGCAGGTGATGGAAGGTAATTACCAGCTGATGTCGGGCACGTGTGCGTGGTGGGATGGGGTGAAGCAGTAGGGCCGGCATGTCGTCCCGGCGAACGCCGGGACCCATAACCACCACTGTTCGTGGTTACGGGAGTCGTCGAACACTGATTTCTAACCGATAAGCTGCGGCGTATGCGTCCCGGCCTTCGCCGGGACGACGACTTCGTTGCTACCGATAACACCCCTCTTCGATCTCCTCGATCAGGCTGCGCGCCTGCGGCTTCCAGCCGAGCTGCCGTGCCCGCACCGCGCGCACGCGGCTGTTGGAAGCCATGGTGTTTTCAGCCGTGCCCTCGCCCCATTCGGCGGCCGCCTCTTCCATCGACATCGCCGATGGCGGTCCAGCAAAACCCAGCATGCGGTTGATGGCTTCGCAAACCTCGCGCATCGAATCCTCGCCGTTCTCGGCGAAGTAGAACGCACCGGCCGGCGACTTCTCGATCGCAAGCGCATAGAGCGTCACGAGATCGTCGATATGAACGTTCGACCAGATATTCTCGCCGGGACCGGCATGGGCCGCGTTGCCGCGTTTTTTCGCGAGCTTTATCAGGAAAGGTACCTGCACGCTGTCGCGCCCCGCCCCGTGGCCGATGCCGTAGATCAGGCTCGGGCAAATGATGACGGGACGGCAGCCCTTGTCGCGATAGGAGAGGATCAATTCGTTCAGCGCGACCCGCGCCGCACGCGCAGGCGATGGCGTAAACGGCGTGTCTTCATCGAACACCGCATCAGAGCGCTGGCCCTTGGATTGCGTGCCGATGATGCTCGACCCCGAGGTGTGGATGAAAGGCTTGCCGCTTCCGGCCAGCGCGCCGAGCAGGGCATCCACCGCGCCGGTGTGATCGGCGCTCGCCGCATTGATGACGACGTCGGCGGCGCGCGCCGCCTGCGCGAGGATTTCCGCGTCATCCAGCGTTCCCGATAACGGCTCGATGCCGCGGGTGCGCACCGCGTCGGCCTTTTCCGGGGAACGAACCAGGCCGGTGACCTGATGTCCGGCGGCCGCGAGATGAGCGGCCACCGATCCGCCGATATAACCGGACGCGCCTGTGCAGAAGACTTTCATTTACAACTCCACCGTCATTGCGAGCCGACGGGTCGCGCGGATGCGCGCCCGATGACAGGCTCCGCGAAGCAATCCAGTGTTAGGGACGCAAGATGGATTGCTTCGTCGCGACACTCCCTTGCGCAAACGCCTGCGTTTGTCGCAGGCAATGACGAGGAGGCGCTTGATCTCACCCCAGATGCTTCCTGAAAAACTCCGTCGCGCGGCCCCAGGCGAGCTCCGCGCACTGCCGGTCGTGCACCGACAGGCGCTGTTCATTGCCGAAGCCGTGCTCGGCGTCATAGCGGAACAGCTCCAGCGACTTTCCCGCTTCCTTCATCGCCTTTTCGAAACCATCGACCAGCGCCGGCGTGCACCAGTCGTCCTTGTTGGCGAAATGGCCCTGCAGCGGAATTTTCACATCCGCCGGTTTTGCCGCCTGCTCCGGCGGGATGCCGTAGAACACGACACCGGCCGTGAGCTCCGGAATCCTGGTGGCGCCGATGATGGTGACAGCACCGCCGAGACAAAAGCCGGTCAGGCCGACCTTGGCGCCGTTCTTGGCGAGATATTGCGCGGCGCCGCGCACCGTCTGCGTCGTCGCATCCATGAAATCCAGCGAGTTCATCTCTTTGCCGGCGGCGTCGGTGTCGTGATACGGCACCACCGTGCCCTTGTAGAGATCCGGCGCCAACGCGTCGAAGCCGGCCACGGCGAAGCGGTCGCACATGCCCTTGATCTGGTCCTGCAGCCCCCACCATTCCTGGATCACGACCACGCCCGGCGCATTGCCGCGCGCGGCATTGGCGAGATAGCCGGCCGCGTCCTTGCCGTCGGGACGCTTGAAAGTGATGCTGGTTCCCATGAGGTCCTCCATATTTTTTGGGGAGCGATTGGCGGCCATTTTGTCCGCTGCAGGGTCAGGAAGCAATCCGCCTCCACCGTCATTCCAGGGCGATGCGCAGCATCGAACCCGGAATCTCGAGATTCCGGGTTCGATGCTGCGCATCGCCCTGGAA